>JBIIZE010000230.1:0-4234 GCA_044346435.1 Burkholderiales bacterium | reverse complement strand
GCCACGCGGCCGTCAGCGCGTTCGATGGCATTGCGTCCGCTGAGTCCGGGATTACCGCCGTTCATGCCGTAGGGTGGTATGCGCCGGTGGCCGGAGAGGATGGCCGCGGTCATGGGTTCCAGAAAACGGATCCGACGGATGGCGCCGTCACCGCCGCGCCAGCGGCCGGCACCGCCGCTGCCTTGCCGGACGGCAAAGTTTTCAAGTCGCACCGGGTAACGCCACTCCAGTACTTCCGGATCGGTGAGCCGTGAATTGGTCATATGGGTTTGCACGCAGGAAGTACCGTCAAAACCATCCCCGGCACCGGAACCGCCGGCAATGGTTTCGTAATACTGATGCTGCGCATTGCCGAAGGTGAAGTTGTTCATCGTGCCCTGCGAAGCACCCATCACGCCGAGCGCGCCGTACAGCGCGTCGGTGACGCATTGCGAGGTTTCAACATTGCCGGCCACCACCGCGGCAGGGTGGCGGGGATTGAGTAGCGTGCCCGGCGGCACGATGACCTCGAGCGGGCGCAGACAGCCGGCATTGAGCGGGATGTCGTCATCAACCAGGGAACGGAACACATAAAGCACGGCGGCCATCGTCACCGCCAGCGGGGCATTGAAATTGTCATTGCCCTGTGGCGAGGTGCCGGTAAAGTCGATCACGGCGCTGCGCCTGTCGGTGTCGACGCGGATGGCGACGCGGATCACCGCGCCGTGATCCATTTCGTAGCTGAAGCGACTGTCATGCAAACGGTCAATGACGCGCCGAACGGCGGCTTCGGCATTGTCCTGCACATGGCGCATATAGGCCTGGACGACGTCGAGTCCGAACTGTCCGATCATGCGTTCGAGTTCCATCGCACCTTTGTGATTGGCTGCGATCATCGCGCGCAGATCGGCAATGTTCTGGTCGATATTGCGTGCCGGGTACTGCGTCGAGGAAAACAGCGCCCGGGTTTCGGTTTCGCGGAATTTTCCGTCCTGCACCAGCAGGAAATTCGAGATCAGTACGCCTTCCTCGTCGATGTGGCGGCTGTCCGGCGGCATCGAGCCGGGGGTGATGCCGCCGACGTCGGCATGGTGCCCGCGGGATCCGGTGTAGAACAGCACCTTGCGCCCTTCGGCGTCGAAGACCGGCGTGATCACCGTGATGTCCGGCAGATGGGTGCCGCCGGCGTAGGGGTCATTCAGCATCCAGGCATCACCCGGCGCCATGCGGCCCCGGGTGGTGTCAATGACGGCGCGGACGCTGGCACCCATGGAGCCCAGGTGAACGGGCATATGCGGCGCGTTGGCGATCAGGTTGCCGTCGCCGTCAAACAGCGCGCAGGAAAAATCCAGCCGTTCCTTGATATTGACCGAATGCGCGGTGTTTGCCAGCGTCGCACCCATCTGCTCGGCGATCGACATGTAAAGATTGTTGAACACTTCCAGCAGCACGGGGTCGGCCTGCAGGCTGGTATGTGCCCATGTTCCGGGAGCAATGCGCGTCAGCAGCAGATGGCCTTCGCGGGCGACTTCAGCCTGCCATCCGGGTTCGATCACCGTAGTGGCATGGGCATCGGTGATGATGGCGGGGCCCTGTATCCGTATTCCCGCTGTCAGCGAGGCGCGATGGTGTGCATCAACCTCATGCCAGTCCCCGTTGCAATACATCGGCATGCGCATTGGTGGCTCCGGCTTTTCAGGTTCGGCTGTCAAAGTCGATGCCGGATGGTGATTGCCCTGGCCGATGGCCTCGACCGAGACTGAGTCAATGATCAGGGGGCGATCCTGCATCAGGAAGCTGTAGCGCTGCAGATAAATTTTTTCGAATTCCTGCCGGATGGTTTCAAGCCCGCCGTTGCCAACGCCGATGGTGCTGTCGGTCCCGGCGTATTTGATCAGCAAGCGGTTGTAAATACGGATGTCTGATGCGGGTACGCCTTGGGAGAGCACCTGATCGCGAGCGGCATCACCGAGTTGTGCGATCACGGGTTGCAATCCGAGCAGTGCAGCTTCAGAAAGCGTTGACTCGACGGCCTGTTCGCGCATCGCTGTAATGTCCGCCAGTCCCATGCCTAGCGCTGACAGTACTCCCGCGAGAGGGTGGATAAATACGCGTGGCATACCCAGTGCATCGGCCACGCGGCAGGCATGCTGGCCACCGGCGCCACCAAAACAAACCAGTGTGTAGGTGGTGACGTCGTGGCCACGCTGTACGGAGATTTTTTTGATGGCATTGGCCATGTTCTCTACGGCAATGCGCAGGCCGCCTTCGGCCAAGGCCTCGATGCTATTTAAGTTATTGTTTTTATTAACTATTATTTGATGAAGCTGCAGGAATTTCGCCCGCGTTGCGGCAACATCGAGCGCTTGCCGGCCATCGGCGCCAAACACGCTGGGGAACAAGGAAGGCTGGATGCGTCCGAGCAGTACATTGCAGTCGGTGATGGTCAGCGGTCCGTCCTTGCCGTAACACGCCGGTCCCGGATTGGCGCCTGCCGATTCAGGTCCGGCGCGCAACCGGGAGTCGTCAAACTGAAGAATCGATCCGCCGCCTGCAGCGACAGTATGAATGGCAAGCATGGGGGCGCGGACGCGCACACCCGCGACCATGGCGTCAAAAGTACGTTCCAGCGCGGCTAGATCCGTACCGGAAAAATGTGCGACATCGGTAGAGGTGCCGCCCATGTCAAAGCCGATGATGCGATCAAAGCCGGCGGCTGCTGCGGTGCGAACCGCACCGACGATGCCGCCGGCCGGACCGGACAGGATGCTGTCCTTGCCCTGGAAGCGGCCGGCATCGGTCAGGCCGCCGCTGGATTGCATGAACAGCAACCGGGTATCCGGCAATTCGCTGCGCACCTGATCGACATAACGGCGCAGCACCGGTGTCAGGTAGGCATCAACGACTGTCGTATCGCCGCGGGCGACCAGTTTCATCAACGGACTGACTTCGTGCGATACGGAAACCTGGCGGAAGCCACAGTTGCGTGCCAGCCGCGCTGCCAGCTGTTCGTGTGCCGGATGACGGTAACCGTGCATGAAGGCGATGGCGACGGCGTTATAACCTGCGGCTTTCGCGGCTGCGAACTCGCGCTTCAAAGCTTCTTCATCCGGCGCGCGAATCACTTCGCCGTGCGCGCCCATGCGTTCGTCGACTTCATGAACGGCGCTGTATAGCAGTTCCGGCAAAACAATGTGCCGGTCGAAAATGCGCGGGCGGTTTTGCCATGCAATACGCAGGGCATCGCCGAAACCGCGGGTGATGAACAAGGCGACCGGTTCGCCCTTGCGTTCCAGCAGTGCGTTGGTGGCGACCGTGGTGCCCATTCGGACTTCGGCGATGCGTGCCGCGGGAATGGCGGCTTCGCGGGGGATTCCCAGCAAATCGCGGATGCCGGCCAGCGCAGCGTCGCGATAGCGCAGCGGATCCTCGGAAAGCAGTTTGTGCGTGACCATGACGCCGTCCGGCTTGCGCGCGACGATGTCGGTGAAAGTGCCGCCGCGGTCGATCCAGAAGTGCCAGCGGGGTGATGGGGTAGCGGCGTCAGTCATGCCGGTGCGGGTTGTCGTGTAGTGGCGACGCCATGGTAGCGCATTGTCCGGTTGACGCTCGACAAGGTGCAAGGTCTAATCGGAGCTTACCCGTTATTGTTCAGGGGTTTGCGAGACAGCTTCCTTGACAGTCAGCGGGTTGTGAATTTCATTAAAAGGCATGGTTTCATGGCTGAATCGGTCGTCAACAAGATTGGCAAGTATGAAATCCTCGGCAAGCTCGGGGATGGCGCAACCAGCGCCGTATATCTTGCCAGGGATGAGTTCAATGACCGGCAGGTGGCCATCAAGCTGGTGTCGCAGACGGCGCTGAAAGACCAGAACCGCGGTCAGCTGATGCATCGTCTGTTCCTGACCGAGGCTTCGCTGGCAGGCAAGCTCAATCATCCGCATATCGTTGAAATCTACGACGCCGTCGCTGATGAAGAGAATGCCTATATCGTCATGGAATATGTTTCGGGCGGTACGCTGCAACGCTTCACCCGGCCCGATAACCTGCTGGCGATCGGCGATGTCATTGAAGTCGTTTACAAGTGTGCGCGGGCCCTGGATTTCGCCACACAGATCGGGGTGATTCACCGCGACATCAAGCCGGCCAATATCCTGGTCAAGGACAATACCGACATCAAGGTCACGGATTTCGGTTCGGCGGCGATCACCATGACCGAACGCACCATGGTTGACGGCATCGGAACCCCGGCTTA
>JBIIZE010000299.1:0-3531 GCA_044346435.1 Burkholderiales bacterium | reverse complement strand
GGCAAAGCGACTCGATACGCTTGAAGGCAAGACGGTGGCGTGGGTTTGGGATTATGTGTTTCGCGGCAACGAGGTCTTTGAGCAACTTGAGGCCAGTCTGCGCGAACGTTATCCCGGTGTGAAATTCCTGCATTGGGATCTGTTCGGCAATACCCACGGCAGCGACGAACGCAATGTGGTTGCCAACCTGCCGCAAAAGCTCAAAGAACTCGGAGCCGACGCTGTCGTCTCCGGGATGGGTTGTTGAGGGAGCTGCACGCCCGCCGTGTTGCGGGCCAGTGTGGCGGCTGAATCTGTCGGTATTCCATCGGCGACGCTGGTTTGTGAGAGTTTCATGACGCTGGCCAAGGCGGCGTCCCAGGGCCTCGGTTATCCCAATGTTGCGGTTGCTCCGGTACGTGGCCATCCCGGCCTGCAAAGCAAGGAAGTGCTGCAGCAGAACGTGCGTGAACTGACGCTGGATGGCGTTCTCAATGCACTGTTCAAGATGCCGGCAGCGGCAACAGTGGGTGGTGAGCCCGGTGTGCGCGATGTGATCTGCAGCGGCACGTTTGAGGAGGTCAACGAGTACTTTCTCAAGCATGAACTGTCTGACGGTCTGCCCATCGTGCCGCCGACGGTTGAAAAAGTGGAGGCTTTCCTGCGCCACACCGATCGCAAAGCTGATGAGGTGCTGGGGGTGATGCTGCCCGACAACCGTGCGGCAACGGTCTGGAGCGTCGCGGTCAACGGCGTGATGGCGGGTTGTCGCCCCGAATACATGCCGGTGCTGGTGGCTGCGGTCGAGGCCATGGCCGATCACGATTACGGGGTCGAACATAGCGGAAACACGCCGGGTGGTGACAACCTGATCATCCTCAGCGGACCGGTGATCAAGACACTGGGTTTCAACTACACCCAGGGCGTGATGCGTGACGGATTTCAGGCCAACACCAGCGTCGGCCGTTTCTGGCGCCTGTATCTGCGCAATGTCGCCGGTTTCCTGCCGCACAAGAATGACAAGGCCACGTTCGGCAACACCTGGCGGGTTGTTGTTGCCGAAAACGAGGACGTGGTTGCCAAAATCGGCTGGACGCCGAATTGCACGGATTACGGATTCGCGGCGGGCAGCAGCGCACTGTCGGTAGGTCGTTACACCGGCGGCAATCACATCTCATCAGTATCCGGTTCCACGCCGGAGGAGTTGATGCCTTATATCGCCGATGCGGTCGTGCGCCAGTATTCCTGGCAGATCATGTTCTCGGTGGGGCAGGGTTATGACACGTTGCGGCCTTTGCTGCTGCTGTCACCGATCATCGCTGAGACCATTGCCGCAGGCGGCTGGTCCAAGGAAAAATTCCGCGAGGAATTGTTCAAGCAGGCGCGCATGCCGGCGGGCATGTTCGAAAAAATCCTTCGTGACTGGACGCAGAAGCCCACCTGGAATCTGACGGAAGAGCATCAGGCCGGACGCATTCCGAAGATGTTCTGTGAATCCGATGATCCGGAACGCCTGGTGCCGCTGGTATGGAGGCCCGAGGACTTTCAGGTGGTGGTTACCGGCGATCTTGGGCGTAACAGCATTTACGTGTTCGCCCACAACGGCGTGCTTGGCTTCCCGGTCTGCAAGGCAATCAAGGCATTGGGTCATTAAGCTGAATGGTTAAAAAGAAAACGGGCGCCGCGGCGCCCGTTTTCTTTTGTGCTGCAGCTTTATTCCGCGAGTTCGCGCATCACCTTGATCAGGTCGGATTTGCCTTCAAAGCCGATGCCCGGCAGTTCCGGCATGGTGATCCTGCCGTTTTCGACGCGAACGCCATCCGGGAATCCGCCGTAGGGCTGGAACAGGTCGGGATAACTTTCGTTGCCGCCGAGCCCTAGTCCGGCAGCGATGTTCAACGACATTTGATGGCCGCCATGCGGGATGCAGCGTGATGGCGACCAGCCGGCGATGTGCAGTTCGCGCAGCGTGCGTTCGTATTCGCACAAGCCGTAGGACAGCGCACAGTCGAACTGCAGCCAGTCGCGGTCGGAGCGCATGCCGCCGTAGCGCAGCAGGTTACGCGCATCCTGATGGCTGAACAGGTTTTCACCGGTGGCCATCGGCCCCGGATAGAACTCGGCAAGCGCGGCCTGCAGTGCAAAATCCAGCGGGTCGCCGACTTCCTCGTACCAGAACAGCGGATATTCGCGCAGCGCCTTGGCGTAGGCGATACCGGTTTCCAGATCGAAGCGGCCGTTGGCATCAACGGCGAGTTGCGCGCTGTTGCCGATTTCGGTCAGCACGGCTTCGATGCGTCGGCAATCTTCAGTCAGATCAGCGCCGCCGATTTTCATCTTGACGACGTTGTAGCCGCGATCGAGGTAGCTGCGCATTTCCGCACGCAACGCCTGCAGGTCTTTGCCGGGATAGTAGTAACCGCCAGCGGCATAGACGAAGACCTTGGGGTTGGCGGTAACACCGTTTTTTTCGGCGAGCAGGCGGAACAGCGGTTTGCGCGCGATTTTGGCGACAGCATCCCAGATCGCCATGTCCAGCGTGCCGACCGCAACCGAACGTTCACCGTGGCCGCCGGGTTTTTCGTTGATCATCATCGCGTTCCACGCGCGATGCGGATCGATATTGCTGCCGCTCTCATCCAGCAGGCTTTTCGGATCAGCTTCCAGCAGGCGCGGCGCAAAACGTTCGCGGATCAGTCCCCCCTGACCGTAACGGCCGTTGGAGTTAAAGCCGTAGCCGACCACCGTGCGGCCATCGACTTTGACGTCGGTGACCACCGCGACCAGGCTGGTGGTCATTTTGCTGAAATCGATATAGGCATTGCGGATCGGGGAGGCGATCGGTTTGGTGACTTCGCGGACGTCGACGATGCGGACCATGCGGGATTTTCCTGGCGAAAATGGTGTGAGGGATTTGCGGAATCAGTTCGTGCGAATAATTGGAGCGGTTTTGCGGAAAACTTCGCAACAAAACACTCGTGGCCCTTGAGTTTACACCGGCAATCGCCTGTGACAGCATTGAGCGAAATGGGGCCGTTGGGCCGCAGACAGGGCATTTTAAGGGGGTTGCATGACACATGATCGTACGATGACGCTGCATTTTAATGATGGCAGCAAAATGACTTTTGAATTTCCGGAGCAGGCCAAAAGCGCGGCCGCCAGGCACATCAAACTTTCTGAATTCATGGCCAGCAAAAACGTGGTTGTCGAGGCCGAAGGCCAGGTCATGGTGTTCCCGATGACCAGCATCAAATACATCGCATTCCATTCTGCTGGTCAGAGTTTTTTCAAAGGACCATCACTGCCGCGCCAGTCCATCATTCATGCACGTATCCGCGACTACTAAGCACTGAGCCGATGGTCGCGCAAATCTCAAGCGGCCGGTCCGGTCCTTGAGTAAACGTTCTGTTGGCATCAATATTGCTAGGTCTTTGTGCGCCATGCATTCCGCTGGCGTGAATAAATTCAAACCTTAAGAAACATTTGGACGCCTTAGCCGCACTGATATCCGGGTCGCCGATAGAACGCTACCTGCAAGAGTTGCATACCCGT
>JBIIZE010000228.1:0-4267 GCA_044346435.1 Burkholderiales bacterium | reverse complement strand
AGGGCGTATTCAGCAGGTGGTTGCTCAGGCCATGAACACCCGGCGCGATGGTCTGGGGCTGCGCAATCCGGTTGGAATGGAAATGCAGCGACTCCAGATCACCGGCAATCATGCTGTAGGGGTTGTATTCGTTATTACGGCTGGCAGCCTGTCTGAAAAAATCTTCGGCTGTTGACGTGCCGGCGAGAAAACCGCTGACCAGTTCACCGCGCGAGCGCGGGGCAGCCGGTCCCGGCACGCCTTCGCGGTAATTGGTGATGGCGGCAAAGCGGCCGTCACCATGCAATGCCATCCAGGTTCCGCCTTTTTCCAGATCGCGGCCGCCGTAGATCTCGGGCAGATCATCCCAGAAAGCGGCAGGGGCGGCAGGGCGGCTGTAATGTTCGTCGCGATTCGCCGCGACCACCAGCGGGAAATGGCGATGCGCACGGAAACTGAACAGGATCAGACACATGAACCTATCCGCTGAAACATTCGGTATGCCTGCTGCTGCCGTCCTGCAGGAAATTGGCGATGCCGCTGCCGGCAACCGCTTCAGCCAGTTCCCATTCAAAACTGGCCTCATCCGGGACGTTTTCGAAAATCTCCATCCACAGCAGGGGTTCATTGCGCTTTTTCATGACCCGCCCCTGCACCCCGGTTTTGCGCTGAATCGCATCGAACAGGTATTCAACAGCAACGGCGCAGGCGCCGGTCTTGGCGGGATCAACCCGGTAATAAATGTAATAGGACCAGTTCATGTTCAACTCATCAGGTAAGGAAGAGGTTTGAGCGACAGCGCGGGGCCTTGCGGGGATCCGCAGTGATAGGTTGTTGTCGCAGCATTCGCCGTCTGTAAAACAGCCAGCACATTCTGATTGCCGTCATCTGCGGGCGCGGCGGAGACAATCATGCCTGCCGCCTGATCGCCGAGTTCTTCGCAATACAGTTTGTCGCCGGGAGCCGCGGCTGCTACTGAAGCGTGATACATGCGTTGTTTCAGCCGTCCGAGGTAGTGAGTGCGGGCCACGATCTCCTGACCGGGATAACAACCTTTGGTGTAACTCAAGGCGCCGATCAGATCGAGATTGACCATTTGCGGAACAAATTCCTCCTGCGTCGCAGGCAGGATGAAAGGAATGCCACAGGCGATGTCCGCGGCATGCCAGGCGCCATCATCCACGGGCAGGTGGATTCCCTCAGCAGATTTGATCATCAGGAAACGATCACCGGGCAGGCGGATTACCGTGACTGCGGCATCAATACGAACGCAATGGGGATGCTCCGGCGCCTGTCCGCCCAGACCGGCCAGTGTCCCTGCGGCATCAGGACCCAGCACACCGATACAAGACATGACTGCAGTAATGTCCTCGGCCTTGACCTTGGCGCGAAGGATGTACATCGACAGGCGCTTGCGCAACGGCTCGGCAATGGATGCGGGCACCAGCAACCGATAGCCGTCCCCGTCATTCCAGAGCAGGAATGTCGCGAGCAGGCGGCCTTTGGGGTTGCAATAACCGCCATAAGTACTGCTCGCGGTTTTGAGCGCCTGTACGTCGCAGGTTAACTGCCCGTGCAAAAAAGCCGTGGTATCCGGCCCCGAGAAGCGCAGCAGCGAAAAATCATCAAGTAATGCGGCAGGCATATTGGTTTTGACTGATCAACGAGCCCGCGATCATAGCGCCGTTGTGAGCCTGTGTAAAATATGCCATTAAAAACAAAGGGTTATTGTTTATCCTCGGTGTTGCATTCAGACGCTGATTCCGTTGCAATGCCAGCGATGAACAAGCTGAATCCGCTGCAGGTCGAACTCAAGCCTTCACCCCGGCTTGCAGTGCTGCTGTTCGCCGCTCACAGCGGGTCTTTGCTGTTGCTGGCGATCTTGCCGCTGCCGTTGTGGATCATCGCCCCGATCGCGGCATTGCTGCTGTGGAGTGCCATGCACACGATCTCGCGCCATGCGCGGCGCCAGGGCGCGGATGCAGTTACTGCGCTGGAACTCGCAGACCGTGAACAACTGCAATTTCGTACTGGTGATGGCGCCTGGCATCGAGGTCAGCTGCTGGACAGCAGCACCATCAGCTTGTGGATGATTCTGCTGAACCTCCGCACCGACCGCGGCCGCACCCTGCATGTGGTAATTCCCGGCGATGGCATCGGCGCGGATGATTTCCGCCATCTGCGCGTCTGGCTGCGCTGGGGCCCGCGGCCGGCAGGCGAAGAAGCCGATGCCGCCTGAAAATCCGCTCAGTGTTCTTCCGGCGGTTTGACGGCGCGGAACATGCGCAGCAGGGTCAGGTCGTAAACAATCTTCAGTGCGCCGCAGATCACCAGGGGCCAGCCGAAAGGGCTGGCGACCAGAAGCGCGCCGGCAATCGACGGGCTCAGTGCACTGGCCAGACTGCGCGGCACGGCGGTCACGCTTGCCGCAGCGGGTCTTTCACCCGGGGAAACCACTGCCATGACATAGGAGGTCCGTGCCGGAACATCCATCGAGGACAGCGCGCTGCGCAAAAACAGGAACAGCAGCGCCAGTTCCAGCGTCGGCATGAACGGCACCAGGATCAGGAAAACGTTGGCGGGCAGGTGGGTGAACACCATGGTGTTGATCAGCCCGAAGCGGGCGGCGACACGCGCTGCGGCGAGATGGGAAAAAGCGGTCAGCAATCCGGTCCAGAAAAAAATGTTGCCGGCCGTTGCAACCGACAGGTCAAAGCGCTGCAGCAGCCAGAGTGCGAGCAGTGATTGCACGGCAAAGCCGCCGGCAAAAGCATCGATGCTGAACAGCGCCGCGAGCGTGTAAACGACGCGGCGCGATTTTCCAAGTGGCACGGGCTGTTCATGGGCTTCCGCTTCGAGCGCGGGCGACAGGCTGCGGTAAAGCAGCAGGCTGGCAAGCCCCAGCAGTCCATACAGCACAAACATCACGCGTACTGCCTGAAGGCGTCCGGTATCGCCACTCGCCCCAAACAGATCGGGTATGCCCGCCGCCTGTGCACCGACTGCAGCCACCAGTGCACCGATCAGGCTGTAGCGCGCGAATAGCGCCGTACGGGACTGAGGTGTTGCCGCACGTGCCAGCAGCGTTTGTTCCAGCGGCGAAAACGGGGTGACGTCGTTGGCGGCGGGATTCAAAGTGCCGATTACTGCAATAACCAGCAACGGCCAGAAATCAGTAAATATCGATGCAGCAAGACCGGTGAGCGCCATCAGCACACTGGCGGCAAGAAGCAGATGACGTGTGGAGTGTCGGTGTGCAATAAATCCGATGCCCAGCGTCATCAGCCCCGATCCGAGCAAGGTGGCGGTGACGAGTAGTCCGATTTCGAACGCACTGTAGCCCAGCAGGGAGAGGTAATAAGGCAGCAGCAGGCTGACATACCCGTCGCCAAAAGCGCGCAATGCGCGAGCTGCCAGCAGCAGTCGTGCATCGGGCAAGGTGCCCGCAGGCAGCAGCAGGTCTCTGATCAGGGTCATGATTGTGAACAGGTAGCGTAACACCGCATGTTGTTGGCGGGCACCCGGGCCGATGATTCGGCTGCGTTATACTCATCCTGAAGCATCACTGCTTGAACCCTATATGCGGAGGATTCATGATCGAGCTTTACAGCTGGGCGACGCCTAACGGCCATAAAATCCACATCATGCTCGAAGAAACCGGGTTGCCTTACCGGGTGCATGGCGTGAATATCCGCACAGGAGAACAGTTCAAGCCCGATTTCCTGAAAATAAGCCCGAATAACCGTATCCCTGCGATCGTCGATCCGCAGGGCCCCGGGGACAAACCGCTTTCGTTATTCGAGTCCGGCGCCATTCTTTTGTATCTGGCTTCCAAAACCGGTCAATTTCTGCCTGAGGATGTAGGGCAGCGCTGGTCATGCATGCAGTGGCTGATGTGGCAAATGGGCGGCGTCGGACCGATGTTTGGGCAGGCCAATCATTTCAGACGGTATGCCAAGGACAAGATCGAATACGCGATCGAGCGCTATACCAATGAAGCCAACCGGCTGACGCACGTACTCGACAAACAGCTCGAGCAATCAAAGTTCGTCGCTTGCGATCAATACACCATTGCCGACATGGCGATATTCCCCTGGATGCGCGGCGCCGAAAGCCGCGGCATCGATTTGAATGCTTATCCCGATGTCAAACGCTGGTTTGACGCAATTAATGCCCGCCCCGCAGTGCAGAGGGCGTTGCAGGTATTGTCCGATGAATCAAACAGCAACCCGGTCGATGACAAGGCACGCGAGGTCATGTTCGGAAAAACACAATTTCAGAAGCGGTA
>JBIIZE010000227.1:0-4270 GCA_044346435.1 Burkholderiales bacterium | reverse complement strand
GTCGATAGGGCAATTTGAAGATATACGCCGGATCATCCAGATAACGTTCAATCTCGCGGCAGGCCCGCTCCGCTGCACGGTCATGCGGCGCCCTGGCCGCGGTTTGCCGCGGCAGATAACGCACACCGGTGACGACAGCACCGTCGGTCACAATGCCCAGCACCGCGAACGGTGTGGCATAACGTGTTTCCGGCGGCGCGGCGTTCACGCGATTGCCGGTGCCCCGGGCCGCAGTTTCTGCAGCGCAACCACCACAAGCACCAGCGCCAGTCCGAGCAGATCGGAGAATGTCGTTGGATAAACCAGCGCCAGTCCGGCGATGATCAGCATCCAGCGTTCAGGCGATGTGGTCTTGCGCAACAGCCAGCCCTGCAGCCCGCCGGCCAGCGCGACGATGCCGATGATGGCTGTCACCGATATGACGGCGACTGAAGTCCAATCGGCCTGCGCCAGGTTCTTGAACGAACCGCCCAACAGCAGCGCAACGCCGGAAGGGTCGAGCACAAACATGAACGGCACCAGAAATGCCGGTGCGGTGTACTTCCAGCACTGCAGCGTGGTGCGGTACGGTCCGCCGCCGGTAATCGCAGCGGCAGCGAATGGCGACAGCGCGGTCGGCGGCGACACTTCCGACAGCACGGCGTAATAGAAAATGAACATGTGCGCCGCAAAATCCGGAACACCGAGTTTCATCAGCGCCGGCGCAGCAATCACCGCGCAGATGATGTACGAAGCCGTCACCGGCACCGCGAGTCCGACGATCCAGACGATCAGCGCGGTATAGACCGCGGTCAGCAGCAGTTTCATGTCATGAAGCAGCTTGGCGGTATCCGCGGCGCCCAGCATCGTCCACAGATTGACCAGCGTCTGCGCGCCGGAATCAGCATAGTCGAGCACGATGGAACTGAACTTGAGCCCGAGCCCGGTCAGTGTCACGACGCCGACGATGATGCCTGCAGAAGCACAGGTCATCGCGACATTGAGCACGCCGACTGATCCGCCTTCGAGCGCCTTGATGAAGCCGGACTCCCAGAATCCTTTCACCCAGGGCATGCGGCCGCGGAACCAGTCGTAGGAAATGATTGCGCAATCCCGCTGGAAAAACGACAACAAGGCTGTCACGACTGTCGCCCAGAACACCGACATCACCGGTGAATAGCCCATCATCATGAAAACAACAATCGCGACAAGCGAAACAAAGTGGAACCAGTATTTTTTCGCCAGGGCTCCGGCGCGATGGTGCTTTTCTAGCGCAATCACCTTCATGTTGAACTTGCGCGCATCGATCTCGACCATCACGAAAATCGCCAGGTAGAACAATACCGTCGGGATCGTCGCCATCAGGATCACATCGAGGTAAGAGATCTTGAGGAATTCCGCGATCAGGAACGCCGCCGCACCGAGAACCGGCGGTGAAATGATCGCCCCCAGACCACCGGCCGCGAGCAGTCCGCCGGCGGCCTCCTTGCCGTAACCGGATTTCGCCAGCAGGGGATACGCAACAGCGCCCAACGTCACCGTGGTCGCCACACCCGAACCCGACGGTCCGCCGAGCAGGAACGAGCCCATCACCACGGCACGGCCGGCGCTGGAGGGTTTGCCGCCCATTGCGGAAAACGAAAAATCAATGAAAAACTTGCCCGCGCCCGAGTACTGCAGGAAGGCGCCATAGATGGTGAACAGAATGATCAGCGTCGACGACACATCGACCGCCACGCCGAAGATGCCTTCCAGAGTCATGTACAACGACCCCGTCAGTCGCGCAATGTCGTAACCCTTGTGCGTCCACGGTTGCGGCAGATGCGGCCCGAACAGGGCATAGGCCAGGAAAGCGATCACGATTGCCGGGAGGATCCAGGTCGAACTGCGCCGGTTGCCTTCGAGAATCAGCAGAATCAATCCGACGCCGAACACCTGATCCATCACTGTCGGCGTCACCGCACGGTCGCCGAATTCGTCGCCGAAATAAAGCATGTAAGCGACCACCGCAACCGACAGGATGGCAAAAATCACATCCCACCACATCAGACGGTGACGGAAGCGCTTCGCCGTCGGGAACATCAGGAACACCAGTGCCAGCGCAAACGCGACATGGACCGGACGCAGTATGTAGGCGGGAACGATCTCGACCGCCGAATACAGGTGAAACAGCGACATCATCACGGCCGCCGCCGTCAGCATGACCGCAAGCACACCGCGATAACGGTTATGCGCGCCTTCTTCTTCTTCGATCAGTTCCTCGACGCGCTTGCGCGCCTCTTCACTGATGCCGTCGAGGCTGACGGTCTGCGTATTGTTGTCAGACATTGGTCGGTCTCCCCCCGCAAATTTTGCCCGGTGATCATAACATGTGAACTCCGGAGCCCGGCGCGCTGCAGCCCTCCAAAAAAAACCCCGCCACTCGGGCGGGGTTGCTTTGCATCAGGCCGCGGATTACTGCAGCTTGACGCCCTTCTCCTTGAAATACTTCAGCGCGCCCGGGTGGAAAGGTACGGGCGTTGCAGCGGCCTTCTGATTCTCCAGCTTGAAGTTCATGGCTTCCTTGTGAACGGCAATCATGTCTTCGCGCTTGTCGAAAATCGTCTTGACGATGTTGTAGGCGGTCTCGTCGCTCATATTCTCATGGGCCACCAGGATGTTCATCACCGTGGCCTGCTTGTTGTCCGTCTGCATGCCGCTGTAGGTCGTTTTCGGGATCACGTCTTCGACATAGAGATTGCCGTATTTCTTGTTCATCGGCGCAACCGTCTCGGCGTGATCGATCATTTTGATCTTGACGCCAGGGGTGGCCGCAAGATCGGTCACCGCAGCAGTCGGCAGCCCGCCAACCCAGAAGAAGGCATCGATCTTCTTGTCTTTCAGCGCATTGACCGACTCCGCGACGCCGAGGCGCTCACGCTTCATGTCCTTGTCCTTGTCGAGACCGGCGCCTTCGATGACGCGGAAAGCCATCACTTCGGTTGCGCTGCCCGGCGAACCGGTGGACACGCGTTTGCCCTTGAGATCTTTCATGCTGTTGACGCCCGTACCCTCGACACTCACCACATGCATGCGGTTCGGGTAGAGGATCATCAGCGTGCGCACGGGGACTTTCTGCCCCTTGAATTTGTCTTCGCCCTTGTAGGCATCCAGCGTGGCATCAGTCATCGCGAAAGCCACATAGGGTTTGCCGGTGCCGATGAGTTTCAGGTTGTCGACCGAGCCGCCGGTGACTTCCGCGGTAGCGGACATGCCCGGCACAAACTTCGACAGCACGTTGGCAAGACCGCCACCCATCGGGTAGTACACGCCGCCAGTGCCGCCGGTGGCGATCGAGATATTGACTTTCTCCTGCGCCATGGCCGGCATTACAACCAGCACCGCAAGCGCCAACATATTGATTAATTTATTCATTTTTCCTCCAGTGATTGATGATTCCGCCTTTGGGCCGATGAGTGTAGGAACATTCTCCGGGACGGTCAACCGACCCCGTGCCGGTAAAAAACTACTTGGCAAACAGCTGAGACATATTCTCGAAGGCCTTGAATTCCAGCGCATTGCCGCAGGGGTCGAGAAAAAACATCGTCGCCTGCTCACCCACCTGCCCTTTGAAACGCACATGCGGTTCGATGACGAACTTCGTTCCGGCGCGCGTCAGTTTGTCCGCCAGCTGCTGCCATGCTTTCATCGACAGCACAACACCGAAATGGCGCACCGGCACATTATCGCCGTCGACTGCGCTGGTCGTGCGATGTCCGACTTCGCCCGGCGCCAGATGGGCGACGATCTGGTGTCCGTAAAAATCGAAATCCACCCATTCAGGCGACGAACGTCCTTCTGCACAGCCGAGCAGCTCGCCGTAAAAAGCGCGGGCCTTGGCCAGATCATCAACGGGAAAGGCAAGGTGAAAAGGCGGTTGGTTCATGGCGTTCCTGCAAGCATCCTGTGGTCAAAATCGGTATTCTACGGCCTTTCCCCAATAGGGCTGACCGCGCAATGATCCCCAGTCTTACCGCCCATGGCTGCACCATGCCGCAGATCGGTTTCGGCACCTCCCAGCTCGGCGACTGCGGCGACCTTGTCGCTACTGCGCTGAAACTCGGCTATCGCCATATCGACACGGCCTGGAAATACGGTTCGGAAAAAGGCGTCGGCGCCGGCATCCGCTCATCGGGCGTGCCGCGCAGCGAAATTTTTCTCGTCACCAAGGTCTCGCATGAATATCTGCGCGCCGATGCCTTCGCCAGATCGGTCGAGGAAAGCCTGAAAAACCTGCAGGTCGATTATGTCG
>JBIIZE010000225.1:0-4282 GCA_044346435.1 Burkholderiales bacterium | reverse complement strand
CTCAGAATATGTGGTCCGCAACCTCATTGGCATCGACCCCGGTAACCGGCTGATTGCCATCGGGGACCTGGCAAAAAAAGGCCAGCGCCTGCGTTTTTTCCGGCGTGACCATGAAACTGCACGCGCCGATATGGGGCGCATGCTCGACAGTATCAAAGAGGGGCTGTACACCACGCCCAGAGGGGCGCTGTATTACTCATGCCTCGGCCGTGGCGGCGCCCTGCTTGGCGGTGAGTCCGCGGAACTGCGCATGATCCAGTCGGCGCTCGGCGACGTGCCTCTGGCAGGTTTCTTCGGCAATGGCGAGATATCCCATAATCGCCTGTATGGCTATACTGGAGTTCTTACCCTTTTTCTCTGAGGCGTTCGCGATCCCATGGACGGCATTTTGAGCGCGCGCATCCTGATGGAACTGAGCCTGACCTGGCTCGACATCGCCGGAGTCATTTTCTTTGTGCTGGCCTGGGTTGGCTATGCGCTTTTCGCCCAGTGGCATGCCCGTACTACGCCGTCCCTGCACAACACGATGGACCGCTATCGCCGCGAGTGGATGTTGCGCATGATCGAGCGCGACAACCGCATGGTCGATGTCAATATCATGCGCAACCTGACCCGCAGTTCCCAGTTCTTCGCATCGACAACCATGCTGGTGCTGGGCGCGCTGATTGCACTGCTGGGCTATGTGCAGCAGGCTATGGATGTGGTGTCCGGCCTGCCGTTTACGGTCAAGGCCTCGACGCGTCTGCTGGAGATCAAGGTCGTGATGATGGTACTGATCTTCGTTTATGCATTTTTCAAGTTCTCGTGGGCCATCCGCCAGCTCGGGTTCTCGTCAACGCTTATCGGGGCCGTACCCAAGCCGCCCAAGGACAATCCCGAACAGTATGTGGCGCGCATAAACCGGATCGCCGCCGTGACATCCTATGCCGGAACCAATTTTAATGACGGACTGCGTGCTTATTATTTTGCGCTGGCAGGGATGACCTGGTTTTTGCACCCCTACCTGATGCTGATTGCAACTGCCTGGGTGGTGTATGTGTTGTATCACCGCGAGTTCGCTTCGAAGACCCTGCGGGCGTTAATTGATGAGGATCTATCGCCGCCACCGGGAAGCCAGGGCCTTTAACTTTTTGTATGCAGGTGTAAGGGTTTGACGGACGGATCAGGCACACAATAAAAAATGCCGGCCGTCCGGCTGTTCTGTTTTCGGAAATCATCACTTTCCAGGAGGAGGAACCATGGTGCACGATCAATCGCAACGTTCAATACCGGCAATTGCTGCATTTGTTGCAGCCGTTTTTTTTGCCCTGACCGCACAGGTATCAATGGCGCAGGCCTGGAAGCCGGAAAAGGCGGTGGAGGTGGTGGTCTCATCCGCGCCGGGCGGCAGCAATGACCGGGTTGCGCGGATCATCCAGAAAATCGTTCAGGAACAAAAGCTGGTCGCGACGCCCGTTGCAGTGCTCAACAAGCCGGGCGGCAACCAGACGATATCGCGTGCTTACATCAACCAGAACCCGGGCGACGCGCACTATCTCGAGATCGGCAACCCGACACTGATTGCCAATCAGGTCGTGGGCCGTCAGCAGTACACGGATTTCACGCCGATTGCGCTGATGATCAACGAATTCGCCGCGTTTACCGTCCGCACGGATTCGCCGTTCAAAAACGCCCAGGATCTGATCGCCCAGCTCCGCAAGGATCCGGGTTCGGTCGCGATAGGCGTCAGCAATCTCGGTGGTACCAACCATCTGACCCTGTCTCTGCTGGCCAAAGCGGGAGGAGTGGATATCAAGCGGCTCAGGGTCGTGGTTTTCAAGACCAATGCCGAGGGATTGACCGCGCTGCTGGGCGGGCATATTCACCTGGTGGTCTCTGCGGTGGCAACGGCGATCGGCCAAATGCGCGACGGCAAGGCCAAAATCATTTCGGTCAGTTCTCCTCAGCGCCTGGGCGGCGATCTTGCGCAGGTGCCGACGCTGCGGGAGCAGGGCTATGACGTGTCGTTGTCCAATTGGCGGGCAATTATCGGCCCCAAGGGGCTGACCGCTGCGCAGATCGGCTACTGGGAAGGCGTAATGGGCAAAGTGGTGGCTACCGCCGAATGGAAAACAACGCTTGAGCAGCAGTTCTGGGATGGCAACTTTCTGCGCAGCAACGAGTTTGCCAAATACATGGACAATGAATATGCCCAGACCAGACCGGTCATGCTTGAGCTTGGTCTTTCCAAATAGGACGCCAACGACCATGGCTGACGATGTTCTGGTTCTTGATAATGATGCTGTCGCCGGTGTTTTTGATCTCGATGCCTGTATGGCCGCCCTCAAGCGCGCTTACAGTGCCATGGCTGAGGGCAGGACTGTTGAACGCGCGCGCAGCCAGACCCGGGTTCCGCTGGACGAACCCGGCGTCACTTATTGCTTCAAGAGCATGGAAGGGGCGCTGTTCGGCGATGGTTATATGACCCTGCGGATTACCTCGGATGCAGTGTTCGAGGGCAAGGTGGACGGCCGGGCGCGGCGAGACAAGCTGGCGCGCGGACCCGGGGGTACTTATTGCGGACTGATCCTGCTGTTCAGTACCCGCGATGTCGCGCCGGTCGCGATCATTCACGACGGATTGATCCAGTTGGCACGTGTGGCCTGTACCAGTGCATTGAGTGTCGACCTGCTTGCGCGTGAGGATGCGGGTGATCTTGCGCTGTTGGGGACGGGGGAGCAGGCGTGGTGGCATCTGCGGGCGGCAGCGAGGGTGCGCAAACTGCGTCGCGTCCGCGTATACGCACCGACAACTTCAAGGCTTGAGGGGTTTGTGGCAAGAGCACGGGCGGAACTTGGCATCGTTGTCGAAGCCGCAGCGACGGCACAGGCGGCGATTGTTGACGCCGATATCGTGATTGCAGCGACCAATGCCAGCGAGCCGGTGCTCGACGGGCGCTGGCTGGCCCCGGGTGCTCATGTCGTATCCATTGTCAGCGGAGACAAGGGCAGTCGGCGGCGGGAGCTTGATGATGAAAGTCTGAGACGCGCTTCGCTGGTTGTCGCGCATTCCAAAGCCGGTGCGATCGAACACGGCAATGGCGACCTCGCCGGACCGGTTGCGGCAGGTATCCTGAGTTGGGAAAAAATCATCGACTTGCCCGACCTGGTGGCCGGAACTTCGCCGCGACGCCAGGGCAGCGACGACATCACGGTATTCAAGAACAATGGCGGTACAGGGTTGCAGTTTGCCGCCGTTGCACCGGTGGTCTACGAGAGGGCACGCGCCGCCGGTCTGGGACGTAAACTGCCGGCCGCCTGGTTCCTGGAGAACATGAAGTCCTGAGGGAGGCTGAGTCAAAAAAAACGGCCGGGTAAGCCCCGGCCGTTTTTACTGAAGCGTTGCCGATTACAGCAGCGGCACGATCAGCAGCGCCACGATGTTGATGATCTTGATCAGCGGGTTGATCGCCGGGCCGGCGGTGTCCTTGTAGGGATCGCCGACGGTGTCGCCGGTGACTGCAGCCTTGTGGGCTTCGGAACCTTTGCCGCCGTGGTTGCCGTCCTCGATGTATTTCTTGGCGTTATCCCACGCGCCGCCGCCGGTACACATGGAGATGGCGACGAACAGGCCGGTAACGATGGTGCCCATCAGCATGCCGCCGAGGGCCTGGACGCCTGCATCCTTGCCCATCAAAGCGCCAACGATGAAAGCCACCGCAACCGGAGCCAGCACCGGCAGCAGCGACGGTGCGATCATTTCCTTGATCGCCGCACGCGTCAGCATGTCCACCGCGCGCGAATAATCGGGCTTGGCAGTGCCTTCCATGATGCCGGGGATTTCCTTGAACTGGCGGCGCACTTCGACCACCACCGAACCGGCAGCGCGGCCTACGGCTTCCATCGCCATTGCACCGAACAGGTAGGGAATCAGGCCGCCGGCGAACAGACCGATGATGACAGCCGGGTTCGACAGGTCAAAGGTGATGACGCGACCGGTTTCCTCGATTTTGTGGGTGTAGTCGGCGAACAGCACCAGCGCGGCAAGGCCGGCGGAGCCGATGGCGTAACCCTTGGTCACCGCCTTGGTGGTGTTACCCACAGCGTCCAGCGGATCGGTTACAGCACGCACTTCCTTGGGCATATCCGACATTTCGGCGATACCGCCGGCGTTGTCGGTGATCGGGCCGTAGGCGTCGAGAGCGACGATGATGCCGGCCATCGACAACATGGAAGTCGCGGCGATGGCGATGCCGTAGAGGCCGCCCAGCGTGTAAGACACATAGATCGCCACGCAAACCGCC
>JBIIZE010000224.1:0-4286 GCA_044346435.1 Burkholderiales bacterium | reverse complement strand
GCCGGTTTGACTGAAGACGGTATCCACGCGGCGATGTCACGCCGCCACAAATCCATCGCAAACGGTTCCAGCCAGGTGAGGACGGGCATCATCAGGTAACGGAAGGGGTTCATCCAGTGCGGCCGGTGGTAATCAACAAATATCACCTTGCCGCCGGGTTTGACCACACGCAAGGCCTCCGCCACGGTTTTTGCGCGTACCGCTTCCGGCATTTCATGCAGCAGGAAAAACACCACGACGTAATCGTACGCGGCATCCGTAAAAGACAGATCGCCGGAGTTCTGATGGTGAACCGCAACGCGCGGATGGCCATTGATCTTGCGCTTGAGGTTGTCGATCTGTACCGGCGCGACATCGGCCACGTCCAGTGTTCCCTGCGGACCCAACTGGCGCGCGAGCATTCCGGTGAAATCGCCATAGACACAGGCGACCTGCAGAACCTTGCCGGCAACCGGCGCATTCAATTCGCTGAACACCGAATTGCGCAGCCGGTTGTAGTTGCCCCACAGGATCAGGTTGACCAGCCACTGCCGCTCGAAAACGCGCACCGCGTTGGGATGCACATAAGCCCACCAGTAGGTCTGCTCGAGATAACGCGGCATGGGAACCGGCGCCCTCAGCGCCGGTGCAGGCACAGCGACACCCTCCCCGTCAACGCGGCGGGCGGCAACTGCTTTCGTCATCTCAGATCCTTAAGAGGAAATAACCCGTGGCCAAAGTACCCGTCGCCGCCACCACATACACGGCTACAGCAACCAAACCATCTGCACGCACGCCGAAATCGTGGAGCGTGACCCGCAGCCGGTGCGCGGCATGCCACAACATCAGAAAGAGTATACCGAACAGCACCAGCTTGCCGAACCAGTGGCCGGCAAAGGCACGAAGATTGTCATAGGACAGCAGTTCCGGCATCACACCGAACGCCGGCAACACCGTCAGCAACACCAGCGCCGGCGTCAGGAAGGCGGTGACCGTGCCACCGGCCGCAAACAGGCCCCAGACAATCGGCTTGTTGGATTTGGCCATGTCAGAACACTCCCGCGAGAAACAGCACTGCGACCGATGCCGCCAGCCATCCGGCGTAATGGGCACCGACAATCACCGCACCCGGCAGGAAATTCTCGCCGATCTGCACCGGCATCGCCTTGGGTGTGACATTGAACCAGGACGTCGAGTGATAAACCGCGAACACCAGTATCAGCAGTTGCAGCGTCACGCCGGCGGGTGAAGTCAGGTTGGCCAGAAATGCCTCCCAGGCCTCGCGCCCCCCGGACAATCGCATCAGCGCCACGATCAGGATCAGAGCATGCAGGCCGATGAATACGCAGGTGACCTCGCGCGCCATATAACGCAGATAACGCGGACTGCGGAAAAACCAGCCGTAGCGGGACACTTCACGCACATAGGGTTTGCCGTGGGCACTCATTTTTTGCTCCCGGGCAGCAGATGCTCCTGATACCAGTCAACCGTGCTCCTGATCTTGACCTGCTGCAGGGCTCCTGCCGGATCAACATGCTCCGGACAGACTTCCGAGCAGGCGCCGACGAAGGAACACTCCCAGACACCTTCATTCGAGGCGATTTCCTGCTGCCGTTGTTCACGGCCGCCGTCGCGTGAATCCTCGTTGTAACGATGCGCCAGCGAAATGGCTGCAGGACCGATGAATTTCGGCACCAGACCGTACTCCGGACAGGCCGCATAACAAAGCATGCAGTTGATGCATAGCGTGTATTGCTTGTAGCGTTTCAGTTCAGCGGGCGACTGCCTGAATTCCCCGGCCTCGACCGGCTGGTCGTCCTTGGGAATCAGGTAGGGTTTGACACGTTTGAGCTTGGTGACGAAATCATCGATCACCGTCACCAGATCGCGCTGGATCGGAAAATGCGCCAGCGGCTCGACGCGGATCACGCCCTCGTATTCGCGCAGGAAAGCCTTGCACGCCAGCTTGGGCTCGCCGTTGATCATCATGCCGCAACTGCCGCACACCGCCATATGGCAGGACCAGCGGTAGCTCAGCGTCGGGTCGATGGCTTCCTTGACGTGGTTCAGCGCATCCAGCACCACCCATTCATTCATGCACGGCACGCTGTAACGCTGAAAGCGCGGCTCGCTGTCCGTTTCCGGGTTGAAGCGCAGCACCTCGAGTTCGACGATGCGTTCGCTCATTTCTGCTCTCCCGCTTTCTTTTCACTGGCGCTTTTTTCACCGGCGCTTTTCTCACCGGAATAGTCACGTATCCCGGGCGGCGAGCGTGTAATCACCACATCGGAATAACCGATCTCCGGCGGCTGCCCGCCGCGATAACGCGCCAGCGAGTGGCGCAGATATTTCTGGTCGTCTCGTGCGGTGAAATCCAGCCGCTGGTGGGCGCCGCGCGATTCCCGCCGCTCCAGCGCACTGACCGTTACGGCTTCGGCGCAGTCCAGCATCGCGCCGAGCTCCAGCGCCTGCAGCAGATCGGTGTTGTAGACATTGGTCTTGTCGTGCAGCTCGATGCCGGCATAACGCCGGCGCAGCGCCGACAGCGTTGCACAGGCTTTTTCCAGGCCTTCACCGCTGCGGTAAATGCCGGCGTGTTCTTCCATCGTCGCCATCATTTCCCTGCGTACGCCGGCAATGGTTTCGGTGCCGCCCGTACGGTTGAACAGTTCGCGCAACCGCGCCTGAGCCGCATTTGCACCCGCAGTCACCGCCGCCTCGTTGGCCGCACCCGCACCGCGATCAAGATGTTCCAGCGCGCTTAATGCCGCTCTGCGGCCGAACACCAGCAGTTCGGTCAGCGAATTCGAACCCAGACGGTTGGCGCCGTTGATGCTGACGCAGGCGCATTCACCGGCGGCATACAAACCCTTGACCGAAGTGGCGGCGTTGATGTCGGTGTCGATGCCGCCCATCATGTAATGCACCACCGGCCGCACCGGCACCGGATCAGTCACCGGATCAACACCGAGATAACTGGTCGCCATGTCGCGCACCAGCGGCAGGCGCTCGTTGATTTTTTTCTCGCCGAGATGACGCAGGTCGAGCATCATGCAGTCGCCCCAGCGTGTCGGCACCATATTGCCCTTCTTCTGCTCATGCCAGAACGCCTGGCTGACGCGATCACGTGGCCCCAGTTCCATCGTTTTCAGCACCGGCTGACCGACCGGCGTCTCCGGCCCCATGCCGTAATCCTGCAGAAAACGGCGGCCGTTTTTGTTGACCAGAATGCCACCCTCACCGCGGCAGGCCTCGGTCAGCAGCGTCCCGGTATTCGGCAGGCCGGTCGGGTGATACTGCACAAACTCCATGTCCTTCAGCGCCACACCGGCGCGGTAAGCCAGCGCCATGCCGTCGCCGGTCTTGATCGCGCCGTTGGTGGTGAACGGAAACATGCGTCCGGCGCCGCCGCTGGCAATGATCACCGCATTGGCGCGGAAAAATTTCATCTGCCCGCTGCGCATCTCGATCGCGGTGAAACCGCGGCAATGGCCGTCCTCCACCACCAGATCGGTCACGTAATACTCATCAAAGCGCTGGATCGAAGGAAACTTCAGTGAAGTCTGGAACAGCGTATGCAGGATATGGAAACCGGATTTGTCGGCGGCGAACCATGTACGCTGCTTTTTCATGCCGCCGAAAGGACGCACCGCCACCGAGCCATTGGCTTCGCGGCTCCACGGACAGCCCCAGTGCTCCAGTTGCAACAGCTCAAGGGGCGCTTCGCGGATGAAATAGTCCACCGCATCCTGATCGGACAGCCAGTCGCCGCCGCCAACCGTATCGTGGAAATGATGATCCATGCTGTCATCGGACTTGATCACGCCTGCTGCGCCACCCTCGGCGGCACAGGTATGGCTGCGCATCGGATAGACCTTGGATACCAGCGCGATCTTGAGCGCGGGTCGCGTTTCCGCCAGCGCGATTGCGGCACGGATACCGGCTCCGCCAGCGCCCAGAACAGCTACATCGGTTGTAATGGTTTCCACGCTGCCCGTCCCCCGATTGTGACGACCCGGAACGGCAGGCCGCATAGTCATAATAGCCGTAGAGTAAGCGGGACCGGCAGGGATGTATTTGACTTAGATTAAGTATTGACCAGCCCCGGCAACACCGCCGGGACCGCTATACTTGAGGGCTGCCGCCCGCCTCAGCGCCGGGGCAGCCCCAAATCATTTACGGAAAGACCATCAGACATGAGTTCAGCACCGATTCGACTGGGATTGCTGGGTTTCGGCGAGGCCGCCGTCCGCCTGGCCAGGGATTTCTCCCAAAACGGCTTTGATGACATCGTCGCCTACAGCCGC
>JBIIZE010000223.1:0-4290 GCA_044346435.1 Burkholderiales bacterium | reverse complement strand
GCAAACTTCATGCAATTGCAATTTCGATGACTCAGATTTAGCGAGTTCCCATGGCTTGTTTTCATCGAAATATTGATTGATCTGATCGGCATAAGCCATGATCAACCGAGTTGCTTTTCCGAATTCTCGCTGGTCATATGCTGAAGCAATGGCATTTACGTATTCGGTGGACATAATAGTGGCAGCGCCAGTGCTGGAGCGAATTGGTCCGCCCGATTGGGGAGTTGGCATTACTTTGCCATCGAAATGTTTCGTCAAAAAATTGGAGGCACGGCTGGCGATATTCACATACTTTCCAACCAAGTCGCTGTTTACGCGGGCCACGAAGTCATCAAGATTGAGATCGATGTCTTCCATCGTCGGCCCCAGCTTGGCCGCATAGTAATAACGCAGCCATTCCGGATTCAGTCCCTGCTCGATGTAACTGTTGGCGGTAATGAAGGTGCCGCGCGACTTCGACATCTTCTCGCCGTTGACGGTCAGGAAGCCGTGGGCATAGACGCGGGTCGGCGTGCGGAAGCCGGCGTGTTCGAGCATCGCCGGCCAGAACAGCGCGTGGAAGTAGAGGATGTCCTTGCCGATGAAATGCACCATCTCGGTGTTGCCGCCGGGGCGCAGGAAATCCTGCAGCAGGTTCTCACCGAGTTTTTTGCCGCGCACGTGGTTGGTGAAACTGGCGAAGTAACCCACCGGCGCATCCAGCCAGACATAGAAGAACTTTTTCTCGTCGGTGCCGGGAATCGGGAAGCCGAAGTAGGGCGCGTCGCGCGAGATGTCCCAGTCCGACAGCTTGCCTTCGCCGGCTTCACCGAGCCATTCCTTCATCTTATTGGCGGCTTCGGACTGCAGATGGTTGTCGCCTTGCGTGTAGTGGCGCAGGAAACCCTCGCAGCGCGGATCGGACAGCTTGAAAAAGTGGTGCTCGGATGACTTGCGTACCGGTTCCGCACCGGACACTGTCGAGTAGGGATTTTTCAGTTCGGTCGGGCTGTAGGTGGCGCCGCAGACTTCGCAGGAGTCGCCGTACTGGTCCTTGGCGCCGCATTTCGGACATTCGCCCTTGATGAAACGGTCGGGCAGGAACATCGCCTTGACCGGGTCATAGAACTGTTCGACCGGGCGTTTGGTGATCAGACCACCCTGTTCCAGCTTGCCGTAGATTTCTTCGCACAGCGCGCGGTTTTCCGGGGAGTGCGTCGAGTAATAATTGTCAAAGCCGACGGAGAAATTGTCGAAGTCGCGCTTGTGTTCCTTCCACACGCGCTCGATCAGCTGTTCCGGCGTCAGGCCTTCGGATTCCGCGCGCAGCATCACCGGCGTGCCGTGGGTGTCGTCGGCGCCGACGTAATGTATCTCGTGGCCCTGCATCCGCTGAAAACGCACCCAGATATCGGTCTGGATGTACTCGACCAGATGCCCCAGATGAATGGCGCCATTGGCGTAGGGCAGCGCGGAAGTGACGAGGATGCGGCGTTGAGGCATGGAGGCAGTCGGGTGAAAGTCGGATGAGTGAAGCTAAAGGATTGAATTATAACAATAAACTATCTGCGTTTAGCCGCGGCTTCCGTCACGGTTTGCCCCTGACCGTTGTCGTGGACGAAAAATCCTTTCCCGACATGGGCTTGTGGTTGGTTGGGCAAGGGTATGCCGATACAATCGCGCCTCACCAAAGCAATTGAATGGAACCCGAAACATGGCCATCACCGAACAGGACGTTCAGAGCGCGCTGAAGCAGCTCGTCGATCCGAACACCAAAACCGATTACATCACCGGCAAGTCGGCGAAGAACATCAAGGTCGACGGCAATAATGTGTCCGTCGACGTTCTGCTGGGTTACCCCGCGAAAAGCCAGGTCGAGCCCATTCGCAAGGAAATTTCCGCCAAGCTGAAATCACTGCCCGGCGTGGGCAGCGTGACGGTCAATGTGACGATCAAGATTGTGTCCCACGCGGTGCAGCGTGGCGTGAAGCTGATCCCCGGCGTGAAGAACATCATCGCCGTGGCTTCCGGCAAGGGCGGCGTCGGCAAGAGCACGACCGCCGTGAACCTGGCGCTGGCGCTGGCTGCCGAAGGCGCGACGGTCGGGGTGCTGGATGCCGACATCTATGGTCCTTCGCAACCGATGATGCTGGGCATTACCGGCCGGCCGGAATCCAAGGACGGCAAGTCGCTGGAGCCGATGGAAGGCCACGGCCTGCAGGCGATGTCGATCGGTTTCCTGATCGACACCGAAACGCCAATGGTGTGGCGCGGTCCGATGGTGACCCAGGCGCTGGAGCAACTGCTCAATGAAACCAAATGGCATGACGTCGATTACCTCGTCGTCGACCTGCCCCCGGGCACCGGCGACATCCAGCTGACGCTGGCGCAGCGCGTGCCGGTCACCGGCGCGGTGATTGTCACCACGCCGCAGGACATCGCACTGATCGATGCGCGCAAGGGCCTGAAGATGTTCGAGAAGGTGGGCATCCCCATCCTCGGCATTGTCGAGAACATGTCGCTGCACATCTGCAGCAAGTGCGGCCATGAAGAACATATTTTCGGTGAAGGTGGCGGTAACCGCATGGGTACGGACTACAACGTCGAAATGCTCGGTTCCCTGCCGCTGGACATCCACATCCGCCAGCATGCCGACTCCGGCAAACCGACCGTGGTCAGTGATCCCGACGGCCGGGTTTCCGAGATCTACCGCCAGATCGCCCGCCGCGTGGCGGTGAAGATTGCCGAGAAGCAGCAGGATCACTCGGCGGCCTTCCCGAAAATCGTTGTAAAAAACACATAGTCCGGACGGGGAAACCCTTTCGAAGTCGCGGGATTCGGCGCTAAGATAGCGGCGTGCTGAATTCCGCGATTACCGCCCGATGCGCCGTTCCGGCGCGCAGCCGCCAGTGACGGCGCGGCCGAGCATCGCGTGCGCGCCGCTTGAGCGCCGCCAGTCCATCCTCCGGTAGTTTCCCGACATCCACCTACTCCAGCAGAGGCATCATGCGCTTCCGTTTTCCGGTCATTATCATCGACGAAGACTTCCGTTCGGAGAATACGAGCGGCCTCGGCATCCGCGCGCTGGCCAAGGCGCTGGAGGAAGAGGGTCTGGAAGTGCTGGGCGTCACCAGTTACGGCGACCTGTCCTCATTCGCGCAGCAGCAGTCGCGCGCATCGGCCTTCATCCTGTCGGTGGATGACGATGATTTTTCGCCGGCGGAACTGGAGTCGACCATTGGCGAACTACGTACCTTCGTCAAGGCGATCCGTTTCCGCAATGCCGACATTCCGATCTTTCTGTACGGCGAGACCCAGACCTCGCGTCATATCCCCAACGACGTGCTGCGCGAACTGCACGGCTTCATTCACATGTTCGAGGACACGCCGGAATTCGTCGCGCGTTACATCGTGCGCGAATCGAAGTCCTACCTCGACAGCCTGTCGCCGCCGTTTTTCCGTGCGCTGACCCATTACGCTCAGGACGGTTCGTATTCGTGGCACTGCCCGGGACACTCGGGCGGCGTCGCATTCCTGAAAAGCCCGGTGGGGCAGATGTTTCACCAGTTTTTCGGCGAGAACCTGCTGCGTGCCGACGTCTGTAACGCCGTGGATGAACTCGGGCAACTGCTCGACCACTCGGGTCCGGTGGCCGCCTCGGAGCGCAATGCGGCACGGATTTTCAATTGCGACCACCTGTTTTTCGTCACCAACGGCACCTCGACTTCGAACAAGATGGTCTGGCATTCGACGGTGGCGCCGGGCGACGTGGTCATCGTCGACCGCAACTGCCATGTGTCGATCCTGCATGCGATCACCATGACCGGCGCGGTGCCGGTGTTCCTGATGCCGACCCGCAACCATTTCGGCATCATCGGGCCGATTCCGCTGGAAGAATTCCGCTGGGAAAACATCGAGAAAAAGATCAAGGCCAATCCCTTTGCGGCCAAATCGCTGTCGAAGTCCAAGCCGCGCATCCTGACGATTACGCAGAGCACTTACGACGGCATTCTCTACAACGTCGATGTCATCAAGGAGATGCTCGACGGCAAGATCGATACGCTGCATTTTGATGAGGCCTGGCTGCCGCACGCGACTTTCCACAAGTTCTACCACGGCATGCACGCCATCGGTCAGGGCCGGCCGCGCACCAAGGAGTCGGTGGTGTTTTCGACACAGTCGACACACAAGCTGCTCGCTGGTCTGTCGCAGGCCTCACAGATCCTGGTGCAGGACAGCGAGACGCGCAAACTCGACTACGACACCTTCAATGAAGCCTATCTGATGCACACCTCGACTTCGCCGCAGTAC
>JBIIZE010000437.1:0-4293 GCA_044346435.1 Burkholderiales bacterium | reverse complement strand
ACTCGACTGCCTGCCGCAGCGAAAAATCGCAAACCAGCACCGCCAACACCGGGGCAATGAGCAGGGGCGCTACTGTCCGCAGGCACCAGGAGACCGGCCGCCGCTGCACAAGGCTGTCGAGTGTTGCTGCGCCGGCAAGCAGCAACAGCATGCCCCAGAGCAGCTTGTCTTCCTCCCGGACCACCATCGAAAACGCCAGGATCACGGACAACAGCACAAGGTGGGACCAGAAGCGCCGGCCTTCGCGGATACAAAACAGGATGTGCAGGGCGGCGCCAAACAACGCCACCAGCAAGGTGGTCGACAGCGATTCGCGCAGGATGCGCACCCAGTCCTGGCTCATCGAAACCGGGTTGAGCAGATAAAGCACCCAGATTGCCAGCAGCACCACGGCATGCACGCCGCAACGGCGCAAGCCCAAAAGTACATAGAGGCCCGCAGCCGCGTAAAGCACGTTCATCGTCAGCAGATAAGGCAGGCCCAGACTGCGCAGCCCGGCAAGCCAGATCGAAATGCCGGGCAGTTTGGCCAGCACCCGCGCGTCATAGGTGCCAAGCCACCCGTCATTAATCAGAAACAGGGCGCGTATCAGGTAAAGACTGTCGTCATGCGGCGAAAAAACCACGTGAACCGGCAGACCTGCGACAAGCGCGAGCTTAAGCAGAAAAATGGCTGCGAGCGAAGCCCACAACCATGTAGGCAGGAACTTCATTTATCCCAGTTCAGCCTGACGATTGCCCAGCGTTCGTAACCGACAGCATAAGAGCCCTCCTTGTCGAATTCCGACAATTCAAGCGCTGGATATACTGTAGCGCCCTTCCCGCGTCGGGCCAACTGCACCAGCAGGTTTGCCTCGCATCCTGTATTTCCGTCACCCATCCCGTGCCTTTCGGAAAATTCCTCTACAGCTGTCGATGTCGATTGCACAACAATGCATATGAAATAATCTGGCCGTTCATATGAAGGATTTTGCTTCCTATCGGCGAACCAAAGATAAGTCGTATCAAAAACGAGCTGATGCCGGCCGTCAACCTTCTTCAACGCCTCCGACTTTTCCGGGGACAAGGACATCAGGGTCGCATCCAAGTAGGCCCATGCCCCTGTTTTTGCGGCGACAGGCGCGGCGTAAGTATTCGCGACGAAAGTTTTACCTGCATAAGGGGCACGGGTCAGTTTCTCCAGAAAGGCGTAGTGGTTGGGTGGGATCAGACGGACGTAATACAACTGAATCCCCAACCAATAAAAAAGAACCATGACACTGGCGGCCACGCTGGCCAGACCAATCATTCGCCCGTAGAGCGCTCCTCTTGCGTTTTGATCACCATCGTCTGGCAAGGTCGGTAATAGGCCGGCCGGCGCCATACTAAAGCTGCGCCATATCGGCTTGGAAAAATGAAATCCGGACCTCAACAGCACGTAAACCGGGACGGCCAGCAAAATTACTGAATGAAAGGCAGTAAATGGCGTCAGGCGGAAGCGATAGCCGCTGAAAACATAGCCCGGGGACAGCATGTATACAATGATGTAAGCAAGCAGACCTGTCAGGGCAAATACACCGCAGCCCTTCACCACAGAATTAATACCCATCGCCTCGAACACGCGCCGGTGCGCCAATATAGCCGCACACCCAAGAAAAACACACAACATCACAAGCGCATGGGGCAATGGAACTGGCAGGGCGGCATCTGCGATGTCAATCCAGAGTTTCGAATACCGGGGGTTGTAGAGTCGCCAGCTTCCTGCGATCAACAGAGCAGCAAGCAAAACAAAAATGGAAAGTTTCAGCTTGGTGCCAAAACTGTACAGGCTTCCGGATTGCTGTGATTCATCCTCTCTGTGCAAGACACGGTCTGCGCCGTTAACCAAATACACGGATCCCAAAGCTGCAAGAAGGGCCAGAATAAAGTAGTACGGATTTGCCGGTTGGAACCAAAATTTCTCGAGTTCTTCGGTGCCCAGGATAAGGTTTTTCCCGAGAAGAATAATGTAAAAAAACAGGAAGCTCAGGAATAAGAATAAAACGTTTGCCCTTTCCATCATCCTGCTATGCGCGTTTCCACCTTTCCGTAACGCACTGACAACATTCAAAAGCCATCCAGGAAGCCACGCCAAAAAGAAAACATAAATCAGCAAGTATCCGAAAAAGAAAGGCGAATACTGGTCGAACAGAATGGGTACTGAAGAAACATGCCAATAAATGCTCGGAAAGAGCAAAGCAAGCATAAGCAGTGCGATGGCGATAGAGCTTTTCCGCAAAGCCTTTTGGCGAGGCGCATGCATGACCCTGATCCAGAATCCTGAAATCAGAATGCCGCAAATCAATACCACCAGCATCAGCCTTAATAACTGTATCTGAAGATCGCCGAAATCATCCCGAAAATACTTGTGGGCAAAATGAAGGCCGATCAGACAAATTGCGCCTTTTACCTGAGTCGAAGTGACCAGTCCAAACGCATTGGACAATATGCTTCCGTGATTTTCAGTTTGGTTTGATTCGTTGATATTGCTTTTCTTTGGATCGAATGCCAGCACGCAGAGCAGAACTAGCAGACCGATCAGGCTAAGCGTAGCAAGCAGGGGGGTATGAATCTGGAGTTCAGAGTACAGAAGCGACCCAAAGAAATAGCCGATGGTGCGATATCTAGCCCCATCCTCCAAGTTGTACCAAAACACGATGTTTCGCGATTCGTAAAAATCGCGCATGTGCTGCAACAAAACCGATCCATCCTGATAATGGTTACGCGCCAGAAAAGTCAGGAACGCATCTGTCTTCAAATCCTCCCAGCCCAGATAAAAATAGAGTTGTAGGGCAAGGATCGCCAATGCCGCGATGCCGCCCACACCCTGGGTCGTCCAAAATCCCAGAAGCCTTAACCACTTGCTGGACCGACATAGATAGGCGGCGTATAAAGCGCTCGAAAGCGAAACAAAAGCTACAAATATCAGTTCATAGTAAAAAAGGCAGGCAAAATTGATGATTGAAAGCACGGCCCAAAAGCGCCGTGCCTCGACCATCCTGTGCACACACAACATCGAGGAAAAAATGAAAAACTCATGCCAGACACGGTAAGTCACGACCTGCCACTGGGCCACGAGCAGGTAATCCGTAATCAGCAGAAAGCAGCATGTCAGCGCAAAAACCGGATTTGCGATCTTGTTGAAAAAATGGAAAGCCATCAGAATCGCGGCGATGCCGACTGTAAAAGTAGTTACGGCGATTTGGCTTTCTATCGAGCGCGCCCCCAGCGAATAAATCAGGAATGCGAACAGGCGCGGAAAATTGCCTTGGTGTGTATGCGCATACGCGTGCGCAGCTTCATGGTAGGCAAATGCCTCATCAGCGAGGCCAGCACTTTTGGCAATGTCAAAATGGTAAAGATTGTAGGCATGCCACAGCGAAGAAAAGGATTCGTTGTTGTCCATCACGTACGGAAGAAAATCCGTTTTGACTAGGAGCACGCCAAAAACCAGCATGTAGGCGATAATGAGCAACAGTGCGCACAATAAAAATTGTTTTTGCTGATCGTTTTTAAAGTAAAGATTCAATTTATTTTTCCGTCAAGTTACCGTTGCTCAGACTTGCCGATCACAAGATTGTCGAGAATATGACTTTAGGTTTGGGTTACCATCCGCTTGGGCAAATTTTCCGCAGTAGCCCCCCCTGCCGTCCAAGGACGGCAGGGTCTTTTCGAATTCGCCAAAAGCGAGCAATTTTACAGTGCTTTTAAAAACCATCCCAGATTTACCAGCCTTTTCAAGGCGATGGGTCAAAGCGGCTATTGTCCTGGCCGCCATCCTTTTTTGCGCCCCGCTGATTTCCGCGCTTGCACTTGATGCAGGTTTCCTGAGGCTCGCCAACGAAACGCTCGCTTACCGGTTTTTTTATTCCGAGAGGATGCTTGCGGGTGAAACCCTGGCGGTGGGGGTCGGTTATCTGGTCAGCGTCGTGCATCACATTGTTTACCTGTCGATGCACATTTTTCCTTCTGTCGCTGCCGCCTCTCTTGAAACAAGGCTGGATCTGTTCTCGCTGCTCACCATCGGCGCCTTGAGCGCTACTATCTGCGGCATTTTGTTTATTGCCATCCGCTCTTCCCGCTTGCTGCTCATCGACCACATCTTGTTGGTCATGACCATGCTAGTACCCCTTTATGGCACGGTAATCATAGGCTTTCTTTACGCCCTGATGGCAGACTACCATTTGGTCAACATTATTCTTTGCACCGCGACTTTGTTGCTATTCCAGTGGGTCTGGAGAAATACTTCCATGGTCAACCGGTCAACCGTGATCGC
>JBIIZE010000221.1:0-4299 GCA_044346435.1 Burkholderiales bacterium | reverse complement strand
CCGCGTATTCGGATTCCGCAGTCACCGGCATGACCTTGGGCAGGGTCAGCGCATGCCAGATACCGATCATCAGCAGAAACACCATCATCGACAGCGCAGGCGCGCGCCAGCTCAACAAACGCTTCATCAGCAGCTCCTCACAATCCGGCTTTACGCCTATTAGGTTCTTTTGATGGCAAAGCTCGCGATGTAGGCATCCGGTTTCGCCGGGTCGAATTCCTTGCCCATCACCGAGAACTTCTTGCTGGTGGTAGTCGGCGGCTTCATGCCGACTTCCTTCATCAGCTTGGCCGCGTCGGTGGCGAGGAACACTTCACGGGCAACCTTGGCGTAATCGACGTCGCCCTTGATCTGGCCCCAGCGTTTCATCTGGCTCATGATCCAGATCGCAAACGAGTGCCAGGGGAAGGGATCGAAGTCGATGCGGTTGGCGTCTTTCTTGACGTTGCCCAGTCCGTCGGCATAAGTACCGGTCAGCACCTGCTCAATCACCGTCACCGGCTGGTTAAGGTAATTGGCCGGCGCAATGGCTTCGGCAATCTGCTTGCGGTTTTCAGGCTTGGCGGCAAATGCGGTAGCTTCCATGATCGCCTTCAGCAACGCGCGGTAGGTATTCGGCATCTTGGTGACGAATTCCTTGCTTGCGGCAAAGGCGCAGCAGGGGTGTCCCGGCCACAGGTCCTTGGTCAGCGTGTGGATGAACCCGACACCGTCGTACACCGCGCGCTGATTCACCGGATCCGGCGCAAGGAAGCCGTCGATGTTATCGGCGCGCAGATTGGCGACCATCTCGGGAGGCGGCACCGAACGGATCTGCACATCCTTGTCCGGATCCAGACCGTGTTCGGCGAGGTAATAACGCAACAGGTAGTTGTGCATCGAGTAATCGAAGGGCACGGCAAACTTGAAGCCCTTCCACGATTTCGGGTCGCGCTTGTCCTTGTGTTTGATCGACAGCGTGATCGCCTGGCCGTTGATATTTTCAATCGCCGGCACGGTATAGGGAATCGGACTCGAACCCACACCCAGCGAAATGGCGATCGGCATCGGCGACAGCATGTGCGCCGCGTCGTATTCCTTGTTCAGCGTCTTGTCGCGGATCACCGCCCAGCCGGCGGTTTTCACCACATCGACGTTCAGGCCCTGGCGGCCGTAGAAACCCATCGGCTGCGACATGATGATCGGCGTCGCGCAGGTGATGGGAATGAAGCCGACCTTGATCGACGATTTTTCCAGCGGACCGGTGGACTGGGCAAAAGCCTCTTTCGCCATGCCCAGCGGGAACAGCGAAGAAATCGCCGCCATTGCGGTGCTGGCACCGACAGCATTCAGGAAACGGCGGCGCGTGGCATCGTGCGGAAACAGCGCGCGCATTACGGCAGCTTCAACCACGCGGTTGCTCAGTGCTTCGCTGTCGCTGGTCTGCGCGGCCAGATCGGCCTGGTGTTCAGCTTCACTGTGGTGGTGACCGCAGGAACAACCGTGAGTCAGTGACGTTGCTGCGTCGAAGGGATCCTTGAATGCTGACATGCTGCGCTCCTTGAAGAGTTTATTTGTTGTCAGCCTTATTGCAGCAAGCGTGCCAGCCAATTGGTGATATCGGAGAAGTCCTGCAAACCGTTGTTTGAAAATGGTTTATTGGCTCGTCTTGGACGAAAATGCAGAAAGATCTACTCGACCGGCGCAACATGATGGTGCGCTTCCGCACTGAAATCGGGCGGCATGCACCGCCATGACGCACCAGCACTGTGCCGGCGCAGACACACGCTAAAATCAACCCATGCCCCCCACGTCCATTACCCTGCTTACCCGGATCAGCGCTTTGTCATGCGCACTGCTGCTCGCGAACTGCGCGGTCAACCCGGTCTCGGGTAATCCCAATTTCGTCACCATGTCGGAATCGCAGGAAGTCAGCGTCGGCCGCAGCGAAGACAAAAAGGTGAGGGGGCAATACGGTGTCTATGATGATCCGGCCCTGCAGGAATATGTCAGTCGCATCGGCCAACAGCTGGCCAAATCCAGCCACCGCCCCGGACTGCAATACCAATTTGCCGTTGTCGACTCCCCCGAGATCAATGCCTTTGCGCTGCCGGGTGGTTATATCTATGTCACACGCGGCATCCTGGCCTATCTGAACTCCGAAGCGGAACTGGCTGCAGTGCTGGGCCATGAAATCGGTCATGTCACAGCACGCCACTCGGTGCAGCAGATGTCCGCGGCAACCGCGGCCAATGTCGGTGCCTCGGTGCTGCAGATCCTGGTGCCCCAGGTACGCAACTCAGCCGGCGACCTGCTGATCAATACCCTGGGCGGCGCGCTGCTCTCCGGCTATGGTCGCGAACATGAGCTGGAAGCCGATCGTCTCGGCGCCGAATATCTCGCCCGTACCGGCTACGACCCTCAGGCCATGATCAAGGTCGTCGGTGTACTGAAAAACCAGGAACTCTTTGACAACGAGGTCGCCAAGGCCGAGGGCCGGGAACCGCGCCGCTACCACGGATTGTTCGCCACCCATCCCGACAACGACACCCGGCTGCAGGAGGTAGTACGCGAAGCGGCAAAATTCAGCAGCGCCGAAAACCGCATCAACCGCGAAGAATTCCTCAAACGCATGGAGCGCGTGGTGTTTGCCGACAGCCCGGAACAGGGCATTGTGCGCAACAACCGGTTCTATCACGCCAGCCTCGGACTGGCCCTGCAGTTCCCGGAAGGCTGGAAAGTGCGCAACAGCCCGCAAAACGTCACCGCCTTCAACAACGAACGCACCGCGCTGGTGGATCTGCGTGGCGCCGGCGCCGCGGAAGGGTCCCCCGGAGACGTGTTGCGCAAAATTCTCAAACTGGGCAATGGCAGCAGTATTACGCCAACCACCATCGGCGGATTAAAAGCCGCCTATATTGAACAGCCCATCTCCGGAAAACCGACGCGGGTCGCCGTCGTGTTTCTGGGCAAAAACGCCTACGCGATTGGCCTACAGGCGAATACCGCAGACCTGTTCCGGCAGAACCTGCCGGCGATGGAAGCTTCGCTGCAGAGCTTTCACGCCATCACCGACAAGGAGCGCGAACTGGCCAAGCCGCTGCGCATCCGCATCATCACCGCGCGCGCAGGAATGACTTTCGCCGAACTGGCAAAAACCTCGCCGCTGGGCCGTTTTGCCGAAGGCCACCTGCGGGTCATCAACAGCCTTTATCCGGGCGGCGAACCGACGGCCGGACAGGCACTGAAAATCGTCGAGTAAAGCACTGCGCTGAAAGCACGGCGAATGCGATAATCGGCCGCCATCACAATAAGAGAACACGAATTTCCACCTTGCCCATCGGATTGCGCCCACTGCTGATCCTCATCCTCGGCCTGGCCTGGCTGCTGCCCGGCCTGATCGGTCACGACCCGTGGAAACCGGATGAGGCCTACACCTTCGGCGTGGTCTATGAAATTCTCCAGGGCGGCAGCTGGGTCATCCCGCAGATCGCCGGCGAAGCCTTCATCGACAAACCGCCGCTGTTTCACCTGAGCGCAGCTCTCAGCGCGATGTTTTTTTCACCTTTCCTCGCGCTGCACGACGGCGCGCGCCTGACAGCCGGACTGTGGATCGGACTGGCACTGCTGTTCACCGCGCTGGCCTCACACGAACTGCACGGACCCCGCCACGGACTGATGGGTGTATTGCTGTTGCTCGGCTGCCTGGGACTGGTGGTCCGCGGTCACCAACTGATCACCGATGTCGCCGCGCTTGCCGGTTTTGCAATGGCCTACTACGGCGCCGCTCTCGCGCTGCGCAAGTCGGGCCCCGGCGGACTCTGGATCGGCACCGCCTGCGGCATCGTCTTCATGACCCAGGGCATCCCCGAGGCGGTCATGGTCACAACCATTGCCCTGTTACTGCCGCTGGCCGGAAAGCACTGGCGCACGCCGCGTTATACCGCCGCGCTGATCGTCGCCATGGTTGCCGCGCTGCCGTGGCTGGTGATCTGGCCTGCACTGTTTTACCAGCGCGATCCGGCGCTGTTCGAGGCCTGGCTCACCGCCGAAAACCTCGCGCGCTTTTTCGGCTCAAGCAATCCTTCCGCCGGCCTTGCCTACTACCTGCGCATCCTGCCCTGGTATGCCTTCCCGGTATGGCCGCTGGCACTGTGGGCATTGTGGCGCGCGCGCCGCCAGCAGGTACTGTCTGCCCCGCCGGTGGTGCTGCCCGCGCTTGGCCTTGGCGTCACGCTGCTGATGTTGGGGTTTGCTTCCGAATCACGGGAACTGTATGCACTGCCGATGCTGCTGCCGCTGACGCTGCTGGCCGTCCCG
>JBIIZE010000220.1:0-4300 GCA_044346435.1 Burkholderiales bacterium | reverse complement strand
TGAAATCGGGGCCAATACGACTATTGACCGAGGTGCCATAGAGAATACGGTCATTGAAGAAGGTGTCAAGCTGGACAATCAAATCCAGATTGCACACAACGTCCGGATTGGGGCGCATACCGCCATTGCGGCATGTGTAGGCATTGCCGGAAGTTCCCGGGTTGGCCGTTATTGCAGAATCGGTGGCGCATCGGGTATTGCCGGACATCTGAATATTGCAGATCAAGTCGAGATTTCCGCACATACGCTGGTGACAAAATCCATTACCCAGGCCGGCACTTACACCGGTGCCTATCCATTTGAGGCCAATCGTGACTGGCGGCGTAATGCTGCAAGTCTGCGAAATTTGGGTGAATTGACCGAGCGCGTTCGAGCGCTGGAAAAAGCGCTGGAATTGCGCAAGAAAGGAAAGTAATGAACAGCATGGATATCACCGAGATACTGCGCTACCTCCCGCACCGGTATCCGTTTTTGCTGATTGACCGCGTTTTGTCTTATGAGTCGGGCAAAACCATCGAGGCCCTGAAAAATGTAACAATTAACGAACCGTTTTTTGTCGGTCATTTTCCGCACCATCCCGTCATGCCTGGGGTTCTGATTATCGAAGCCATGGCACAGGCCGCCGCCATCCTGTCGTTTGTAACCATGGATGCCAAGGCGGATAACAATTCGATATATTATTTTGTCGGCATTGATAACGCTCGCTTCAAGCGTCCTGTAACGGCGGGGGATTCTTTGCGTATCACGGTAAATCTGACCAGACACGTACGCGGTATTTGGAAATTCAGCGCAGTGGCGCGTGTCGAAGATGTTGTGGCTGCTGAAGCTGAGTTGATGTGCACTGTTCGCGATCTGCCGGCGTGAAGCAGGCCGTGGCTACACGTATACACCCCACAGCGATTGTTGATCCCAGGGCCAGCCTTGCGGACGATGTCGAGATCGGTCCATATTCGATCATCGGGTCTGATACTGAAATCGGGTCAGGCACGCGCATCGGCCCACATGTCGTTATCGGATCGAATACCAGAATTGGTGCGCGCAATACCTTTTTTCAGTTCAGTTCCATTGGTGAGGCGCCACAGGACAAGAAATACAAAAATGAGCCGACCCGCCTGGAAATCGGCGATGACAATACCTTTCGTGAATTTTGTACCCTGAACCGTGGCACTACCCAGGACGCTGGCGTTACCAGAGTGGGTAACAGCAACTGGATCATGGCTTATGTTCACATGGCGCATGACTGTCAGGTTGGCAGCCATACCATTTTCGCCAACAATGCCCAGATTGCAGGGCATGTGCATGTCGGTGACCATGCCATTCTCGGCGGATTTACTGTTGTACATCAATTTTGCCGGATTGGTTCCCATAGCATCACGGCGATGGGAACAATATTGCTGCAGGATCTGCCGCCTTATGTAATGGCATCAGGCAATACTGCGGTTCCGCACGGCATAAACAGTGAGGGACTGCGCCGTCGTGGTTTTTCGGCAGCCGCGATTTCGGCTATCAAGCGCGCTTACAAAACACTTTATAAATCAGGTTTGTCTTTTGAAGAGGCACGTGCCACGATTGAGGCTGAGGCAGGTAATCTTCCCGAACTGCAGTTACTGACGGGTTTTCTCTCCATTCCTGGCCGCGGCATCATCCGTTGATTCATCATGGTTGAATCGGAGGCGGCGAGAGATTTGTTAGTGGGCATTGTTGCGGGCGAGCCTTCCGGCGATCTTCTCGGAGCCGCTTTGGTTGCAGCATTGCGCACACGCCACCCCAAGGCCCGTTTCGTAGGTATCGGTGGACCGAAAATGATGGCCGCCGGTGTTGAATCCCTGTATCCGATGGAAAAACTGTCTGTCCGGGGATATGTGGAAGTTATCCGCCATTTTCGCGAAATCATCGGGATTCGCAATAAACTTAAGCAGTATTTCATCCGTGAAATGCCCGCTGTATTCATAGGCATTGATGCGCCGGACTTCAATCTGGCGCTTGAGTCCAGTCTGAAGTCGCGGGGAATTCCGACTATCCATTACGTCAGCCCATCGATATGGGCGTGGCGGGGCGGGCGCATTCGTAAGATTCGCAAGGCAGTGTCGCGGATGCTGACGGTCTTTCCTTTTGAGGCGCCCCTTTATGAACGGGCTGGTGTTCCAGTGACTTACGTCGGTCATCCGCTGGCCGATATGTTGGCCAATATGCCTGGCAAGTCTGCGGCCAGGGCGGAATTACGCATTCCTGCCACAGCGCCTGTTGTCGCATTGCTTCCAGGAAGCCGGCTCAGCGAGCTGGAGCAGCTTTCCGATGTTTTTGTGGCTGCTGCAGAGAAGATTGCTGCTGCGGTGCCTGGTGTGCGTTTGTTGGTGCCGTTGGTCAATCGGCAAACTCGTGAACTGTTCGAGGCCGCTTTGTACCGGCGTGAATGTGGAGAGCTTGAAATCACGCTTTTGTTTGGTCATGCCCACGAGGCCATGGCGGCAGCGGATGTTGTTCTTGTTGCTTCGGGCACTGCAACGCTCGAAGCGGCACTGCTGCAGAAACCAATGGTAATTACCTATCGCATGCCGCGGCTCAGCTGGTGGATCATGAACAGCCGCCGTTATCAACCCTGGGTTGGCCTGCCGAATATTCTTGCCGGTGAATTCGTGGTGCCGGAGTTGCTGCAGGATGCGGCAACGCCGGAGGCGTTGTCTGCCGCAGTTATCGAATTGCTGAATGATCGCGACCGCCGCACCTTGATTGAGGAGCGTTTCAGCAAAATGGCGGTGGAATTGCGTCAGGATGCCGCCCAGAGTGCCGCTGAAGCTGTCTCCCCCTACCTGACAGGCCGGGCTGTGGTATGACGATCGTTGTTTGCGGCGTGGATGAGGCCGGCAGAGGGCCCCTGGCCGGTCCGGTGTTTGCCGCCGCAGTGATTCTTGAGGACCCTCCTGTGATTCAGGGGCTGGCTGACTCCAAGAAATTGACTGCAAAGCGGCGTGACGCGCTGGCTTTGGAAATCAGGGCCCGTGCAGTCTGCTGGGCGGTGGCCAGTGCCAGTGTCGAGGAAATCGACCGCCTGAACATCCTGCAGGCCAGTCTGCTGGCCATGAAACGTGCCGTTGAAGGGCTGAGCCGGCAGCCGGAAGCGATTCTGGTGGATGGCCTTTATACGCCCAAAGTTGCCATGCCCGCACGTGCCATCGTGCAAGGGGACTCTTCGGTGCCAGCAATTTCGGCGGCCTCCATACTGGCCAAGGTCGCCCGGGATGATCTGTTGCAAGAATTGCACGCCAATTACCCGGAATACGGCTTTGACCGGCACAAGGGTTACGGCACGGCCTTGCATATGGAGGCCCTGCGCCGGCTGGGGCCTACGCCCGAACACCGGCGCAGTTTTGCGCCAGTCCGCGCCGCATTAAATATCAAATAAAACAAATACTTATTTATTAATCTTCGTGCACTCTGTAATGAGTTTACGAAACTTTATACGCTCCTGACCGCGGCTGATGAGCTTGCGCCGTTCGGCGCATTGCCGGCGTAATGTCTTCAGGAAATCGCTGTCCGTCTCAAGCCGGCGCAGCAGTCGTGCCAGCGCGAGGGCATTGCCGACCGGGAAATACCCGGCGTAGTCCGGGCCAAGCATGCCGACATTCCCGGAGATGCGGGTGGCAATGACCGGAACCCGCGCCATCAAGGCTTCGCTGACGACATTGGCGCCGCCTTCCATCCGTGAACTGATCAGCATCGCCCGACCCCGAGACAGGGTCGCCAGCGCATGTGGTCTTGGCAGTTCGCCGAGCCAGACGTAGCGCGGCTCCTGTTTCATCCGCTTGCGGGCTTCACCGGCAAGCGCTTTTTCGCGGGCGCCGCCGATTTGAGTAATGCGGATGCGGCTATCCGCCGGCAGGTGTGAAAGCGCCGATGCACCGCAGAACGGGTCCTTTTCTGCCCGCAAATGGCCACTGACCACGATCTCGAAACAGGAACGGATCACCGGTTGCCGGGGCACGGCTTCACTGGACTGATAGATCACCCGTGTTTTACGACGCAAGGGCGGCGCCAGTTCGCGCAGCCCCATGTCCTGCAGCACGATCATCCGTGTCGCGAGTTCCATCGACTCCTGTGCATTGGCATCTACGCGAATATCGCGGTAGAGGTCTGTCCCTGTGAGGGCCAGGATTACCGGTCTTTCCGGGTAACGTTCAGAAAAACGTACCACTGAGTCATGGCTGCGCCGTGCATGCAGTGCCAGTAGCAGATCGGCGCTGCGGCCGTTCCAGCGTTCCTGAACGGAAACTTGATGTCCCTGTTCCCGCAGGATCTCGGC
>JBIIZE010000006.1:0-16438 GCA_044346435.1 Burkholderiales bacterium | reverse complement strand
CGGGTGCAAAATCCCTGATGATGTCAAAAGGCATTTTTGCGAACACGCTGGGACTGATCGCCAGATTGCCGACATCCATCAGCACCAGCGTGTAACCGTCGGGCGCTGCGCGTGCGACGAAGTCGGCGCCGATATTGCCGTTGGCACCGGGCCGGTTGTCGGGCAATACCTGTTGCCCCCAGGACTCGGTCATTTTGGCGCCGATCAGCCGCGTCAGGATGTCCGAGGTGCCGCCGGCAGGGAAAGGCACAACGATGCGGATGGGTTTTGTCGGAAACGATTGCGCGGCGACTGTGTCGTAAAGTCCCGCGCTGCAAACGGCAACAATGGCTGCAAGCAGTGCACGAAGCATGATCTCCTCCCGGGTCAGGTGAGCGGCGCCTGTTTTTTGTTGTGGGTCGCCACGCACAAACATCATAGCGCCGTTTGCGCTCTTGTATGCCTGAAAAAAACCCGGCGGGCGCCGGGTGGTATTGCGGGGATGCTGCGGTTATTTTTTTGCCGGACAGGTGCTCAGACCGAACGGCATATAGACCGGGCACCAGCCGATTGAGCCGGTGAGCAGTGGAACGATGCCGATCAATCCCCACCACCGCGCGTTGCCCTCAAGGATGAAGATCAGCGAGAGCAGGAGAAGTCCCGCAACGATGCGTAATACTTTGTCGATGCCGCCGACGTTCGGTTTCATGGCCGTATCCTTTCGATTGAACATGGCAGTTGCCATGAATGCATCCTAGGCCGAATGGCGGGGGCTGTCTGTAACCGAGGTTACAAAGGTAACCTTTTGATTTAATTATTATTTTTGTGGAGACAGCCGGCGCAGGGCATCACCATCGGTGATTTCAACCTGTTCGCGGCCGAGGCGTACCCAGCCGTGGTCGGCGAAGCTGCCGAGCAGGCGGCTGACCATTTCACGCACGCTGCCCAGTTCATCGGCCAGCGCCTGATGGGTGGTGCGAATCAAAGGGCCGCGGGCGAGCAGCAGCGCAGCGAGGCGCTGATCCAGTTTATGGAAAGCCACTGTTTCGACCAGCAGCATCAGGTCGGCGAGACGTGCGCCGAACAGCTCGAAGATGTGACGGCGGAACGGCTCATGCCGCGCGAGGAGTTGTTCGAACAGCGGCAGCGGCACGGCAACCAGCGTGACCGCGGTTTCAGCGATGCCGGTGGCTGCATAGTCGATGTGTCCGAGCAGGCAGCCGCTGGTCAGCACGCAGCTTTCGCCGGGCGTGACGCGATAGAGCAGGATTTCCCGACCCTGCTCCGTGACCTTGGCGACGCGGATCGCACCTTCAAGCACCAGCGGAAAGGCCGTGCAGCGGGCCTTTTCATCGAACAACCGTGTTCCCGCGGGTGCCTGCATCAGTTGTGATTCAAGGCGCAGGCGTTCCAGGCAATCCGCCGGCGCGTTGCGCAGCGGCGGAAACAGTTCAAGGACTCTCTGGAGGTGGCGGGGTTCGCAGGACATGGGATGCTGATTCTAGCTGAGGCCGCGCCGGCATCGTGCCGCGCTGCGGCTGCGCAATCGGCTATGCTACGGGCCGCGATGAACACCATGGCATTCCAGACCCTGCGCGCGCTGGCCGACGGCGCTTTTCACTCCGGTGAGGATATTGCACGCGTGCTCGGCGTCACCCGCAGCGCGGTCTGGTACGGCATCCGCGATATCAGCGGCGCCGGTTTTGTCATCGAAAAAGTACGCGGGCGCGGTTACCGGCTGGCGCAGCCGGTGTCGCTGCTCGATGCGGCGCGGGTGCAGCAGGCTTTGGCCGGAACGCCGGTCACTGTCGAAATTTGCGACACCCTGGATTCGACCAACAGCCGTCTGATGCAGCGCGCGACACAGGGCGCGTCCGGGGGTCTCGCTTTGGCTGCAGAAGTGCAGACGGCGGGACGCGGCCGGCGCGGGCGGGTCTGGCATTCGGGGCTCGGTCATACGCTGACATTTTCATTGCTCTGGCATTTTGCCCAGGGCGCGCGCGAACTGGGCGGGCTCAGCCTTGCTGTCGGTGTGGCGCTGGCGCGTGCGCTGCGCGCCGCGGGCGCCCCGGCGGCGCAGCTCAAATGGCCCAATGACGTGGTGCTGCCATCCGGCAAGCTGGCCGGCATCCTGATCGAGATGCAGGGCGACGTGCTCGGACCGAGCACTGCGGTGATCGGCGCCGGTGTCAATGTCCGTGCCGATGCGCGGGTGCAGGCGGTGGTGGATCAGCCGGTCGCGGATCTGGAAACGGCGGCGGGGCAGGCGGTCGATCGCAATGTGCTGCTGGCCGGGCTGTTGCGCGAACTGTCCGCAGTGATCGACGTGTTTGCCCGCGATGGTTTTACCGCGCTGCGTGAGGAATGGCAGCAACTGCATGCGCAGCAGGACCAGCCGGTGCGTCTGCTGCTGCCGGATGGAAAGACGATTGCCGGTATTGCCCGCGGTGTTGCCGAAGACGGGGCCTTGCTGCTGGAAACAGCGGCGGGCCTGTCTCGTCATCACAGCGGTGAAGTCAGTCTGCGTGCCGGGGGAGTCGCGGCATGAACATTCTGGTCATCGATATCGGCAACACCCGCATCAAATGGGGACTGGCCGAGGACGGCAGCTGGTTGCGCCAGGGTTGGGTGCTGACCGCGCAGCCGGCTGAACTCGGCAAGGCGGTTGCGGCACTGCCCGTGCCCGACCGTATCCTGATTGCCAATGTTGCCGGCGCTGCGGCGCAGGCCCGGGTCGCGGCTGCGCTGCCAACGACGGCACAGCCCGCGCGCTGGCTGGTCAGCAGCGCGCAGCAGTGCGGCGTGCGCAGCAGTTATGTCGATCCCGCCGCTCTCGGTGCGGACCGCTGGGCCGCCCTGATCGGCGCCTGGCATTTGACCGGCAGCGCCTGTGTGGTGGTGAACGCCGGTACGACCATGACTGTCGATGCGCTCAGTGGCGAAGGTGTTTTTCTCGGCGGCTGCATCGTTCCGGGTGCGGCGCTGATGCGCGATGCGCTGGCGCGCGACACCGCCAATCTGGCGCTGCGCGCCGGTGCCTTCAGTTATTTTCCCGACAATACCGGGGATGCGATATTCAGCGGCGCGGTGAACGCGCTGTCCGGCGCCGTGGCCCAGGTCGTGCAGTTTTTGCAGCAAAGCGCCGGTATTGCCCCGCGGGTACTGCTTTCCGGCGGCGATGCGTCGCTGATCGAGGCACGGATTAACGGGACAGTGACCGTCGTGGATAATCTGGTACTGGAAGGCTTGCTGCAGATCGCGCGGCAGGCCGATTGACGGGACGCCGATGAGACTATTGCTGATCATGCTGGTGCTGGTGAACCTTGGGTTTTTTGCCTATCACCGCTTTCTCAATGAGCCCGCGGATGCGTCCGCGCAGATCGCTGCGCTGCAGATCAGCCCGGAAAAAATCCGCCAGGTGGCGACCGAAGTGGCACCCGCTGTTTCAATTCCGGTTGCCGCGGCCCCGGCTCCTCAACCGCCGCCCGCGGCCTGCGTGGAGTGGGGTGCTTTCGGTGGTCCCGATGTTGCCCGAGCCGATGGTGCGCTGGCGGCGCTGGCCCTGCCGGCGGATACCGTGCAGCGCCGCGTCATCGATATCGACGGTTACTGGGTGCATATGCCGGTGTTGAAAACCAAGCCTGAAGTGGACCGCAAGCTGGGTGAGCTGAAAGCACTGGGCGTCACCGACTTTTTTGTGGTGCAGGATGCCGGGCCCTGGCGCAATGCGGTGTCGCTGGGCCTGTTCAAAAGCGAGGAAGCGGCGAATGCCGAACTGGAGCGCCTGCGCAAGCTCGGCGTGCGTTCGGCGGTAGTGACGCGGCGCGAGAAATTCCTGAAGCAGGTCAGTTTTTTTGTGAGCGAGCCCAGCGCGGCGACGATCGCCCGGATCACCGAACTGCAGCGTGATTTTCCGTCGGGTGAAATGAAGGCAGTGAACTGTCCGCCGGCAGTCACAAAATAAAATACTTTAAAAACAAGTATTTATAAGAATACTGGCACTTAGTGAGTGCTTGCTCAGCGCGGCTCTGTGGCCCGTACTTTTTCCAGCAGAGCGGTGGTAGAGCGCTGATGCGCGAAGGCAATCGAGTGCACGCTGCCGCCCCAGCCCTGCACTTCACGGGCGCCGACGATGGCCTCCGTTTTCCAGTCCCCGCCCTTCACCAGCACGTCGGGTTTGATCGCCAGAATCAGTTCCAGCGGCGTGTCGGCTTCAAACCAGGTAACGCGATCGACGCAGCCGAGCGCGGCGATGACCGCGGCTCGATCCGCCAGCGTATTGACCGGCCGGTCGGCGCCTTTGCCCAGGCGGCGTGCCGAGGCATCGCTGTTCAGCGCGACGATCAGGCTGGCGCCCAACGCGCGCGCCTGCGCGAGATAGGTGACGTGTCCGCGGTGCAGGATGTCGAACACACCGTTGGTGAACACCAGCGGGCGCGGCAGCAGTGCCGCTTGTGCAGCAATGTCGCCGGGCGCAATGATGTGCTGTTCGAATGCGGGGGTAACGTGCATGGGCTCGCAGTCTACGCGGGCGCGCCGTCGCCGACAAACTCGGCATTACCACGGGCAGTATTCAGACTGCCGGGATTTCCTTGCGGAATCGGTTGAGGTCCTTCACCGATTCGAACTCGCGGCCGAACAGCAGCGACAGGTTGCGCAGGATTACCGTCACCACCTTCTGTTCCCAGTCGCGGTCAAAGCGGATCTGTTCATCCAGCCAGTGTTCCAGCCATTCAGGGTCGGGCAGGCGGCTTTGCACGGTGTCGTCGGGGAACAGGCTTTTATTGACGTGCAGATTGGTCGGATGCAGCGGTTTGCCGCTGCGTCCGGAACTGGCCATCAGCACGCCGACCTTTGCGAAGGCGGTGCGCGCGGTGTCGCCGACGCTGTTCAGCGCGCGTTTCATGTATTGCAGGTAGGCGCCGCCGTGGCGGGCTTCGTCGCGCGAAATCAGGTGATAGATGTGCTTGATCACCGGTTCGGTGTGCCATTCCATCGCGCAGCGGTACCAGTGATTGAGGCGTATTTCACCGCAGAAATGCAGCATCAATGTTTCCAGGGGCGGCGCCGGGTCGAAGGTGAAACGCACCGCCTGCAGTTCTTCCTGGGTCGGCACCAGTTCCGGGCGGAACCTGCGCAGGTATTCCATCAGCACCAGCGAATGTTTCTGTTCTTCGTAGAACCACACCGACATGAAGGCCGAAAAGTCGCTGTCATGCTGGTTGTCGCGCAGGAACATTTCTGTGGCCGGCAACGCCGCCCATTCGGTGATGGCATTCATCTTGATGGTCATCGCCTGCTCATCGGTCAGTTTGCCGGCGTCGAAGGTTTCCCATGGCACGTCATTGGACAGAGTCCAGCGGATCTGCTCCAGTGATTTGAAGATTTCCGGATACAGCATCTGTCCGGTGGTGATGAATTCCGGCGTCGCTTGCATGGCGGGTTCCGTGATTTTCGGGGTGACGGGCATTTGCATTATGGTCATCCTATTGTTTCCAGAATATTGCGGGCGCTGGCGCGGATGGCGTCGCGTTCCGCGGCGCTCAGCCGCGATACATTGCGCGCCATTAGCACGGTGCGCGGATTGCGCGCCAGCTGCTGTTCATGACGGTCGAGAAAATTCCAGTACAGGGTGTTGAACGGACAGGCCTCGGCGCCGGTTTTTATTTTCACATCATAGCGGCACTTGCCGCAGTAATTACTCATCCGGTTGATATAGGCGCCGGAGGCGATATAGGGTTTGCTGGTGAAGCGGCCGCCGTTGGCAAACAGCGCCATGCCGGCGGTGTTGGGCAGTTCGACCCATTCGACGGCATCGACATATACCGCCAGATACCACTCGTGCACTGCCTGTGGCCGGATGCCGGCGAGCAGCGCGAAATTGCCGGTCACCATCAGGCGCTGGATGTGATGGGCGTAGCCGTATTGCAGAGTCTGGCCGATGGCCTCGCGCATGCAGTGCATCGCCGTTTCCCCGGTCCAGTACCAGGCCGGCAGCGGGCGTTCATGACCGAAATGGTTGGCTTCCAGCAGGCCGGGCATGTCCAGCCAGTAAACGCCGCGGATGAATTCCCGCCAGCCGAGGATTTGCCGGACAAATCCTTCGGTCGCCGCCAGCGGCGCCCGTTCGTCACGCCAGGCGGCGACGGCTGCAGCGATCACTTCGCGCGGATTCAGCAGTTTCAGGTTCAGCGCCGCCGACAGCAGTGAATGCCAGCCGAAGGGCATGCCGGTCCACATCGCATCCTGATGGGCGCCGAAACGCGGCAGGCGATGTTCGATGAAGTCTTCCAGCGCGCGCAGTGCGTCGGCGCGGGTGACCGGCCAGTTGAAATCGTCAAGGCGGCCGGGGTGTTGCGCAAAACGGCTGCGCACCAGGGCGATGACTTCAAGCGTGACGGCATCGGGTGCAAACTGCGGCGGCCGGGGCAGCGGACCGGGTCCTGCTTTGGGGAAGCCGGAGCGGTTGTCGCTGTCGAAATTCCAGCGTCCGCCGGCAGGCTGGCCGTCTTCGATCATCACGTCGTGGCGGCGGCGCATTTCCCGGTAGAAAAATTCCATGCGCAGTTCGCGACGGCCTTTGGCCCAGGCTGCGAAGGCCTCGCGGCTGCACAGGAAATGGATATCGTCGCGGATTTCGAGTTTGATGCCGGATTCGCGGCAGACATTCTCAATGTCCTGTTGCAGCCGGTATTCGCCGGGTTCGCAGACGATCAGTTTTTCCGGGCGACATTTTGCAATGACGTCGCGCAGTCGCCCGGTCAGCGCGGTTTCAGCCTCATCGTCGAGCGCAAGATACTGCAGCGGCAAACCCCTGGATCGCAGCGTTTCTGCGTAGTGGCGCATCGCCGACAGGAACAGCGTGATGCGCGCCTGATGGTTCCAGACATGGGTGGATTCGCCGGCCGCCTCGATCATCACAATGCCGTCACGCTCGCGGTCGATGCCTGCCAGCGCGGGATTTTCGGGGTCGAGCTGGTCACCCAGCACAAGAATCAGATTGCGCATCGGTTCAGCGGCTGCGGCGGCAGCGCTCGGAGCAGTATTTGACGGCGTCCCAGACTTTGGCCCAGCGTTTGCGCCAGGTCATGGGGCGGCCGCAGGCCGAACAGGTTTTGACCGGCAGGTCCGATTTGCGCATGGTGGAGCGCCTCTGTGCGAATCAGCGGCGCGCGTGTTCGACGCGCCAGCGCTCCAGGGCGTAACGCATGTCGTCGAAGGAACGCAGCAGCAAAATGCCGTCGGGCGCCTTGCGCGCACGTGCCAGTGCGCCCCCGCCGCCCCAGATTTCGGTGCCGTCGGTGAGCAGGCCGCGAAGTTCGGTCAAGCCCGCCATGGCGGCGCTCTGTGTCACCGCGCTGCTGAAGGAGAGCGCGACGATATCGACCTCGTAGGCCGGCACCGCGTTTTTGATGTCGATGACCGGGGTTTCCGTGCCGAGTGCGACACAGGCGGCGCCTTCAGCGGCCAGCACGGCTTCCACCATCAGCAGGCCGATGCGGTGTTTTTCGCCCGGCAGCGAGGTCAGCAGCACGCGGGGCGCCGAGCCGCGGCCGGGTTGCGCGATGATCGCGTTGCGCAGGATGTTCTGCACGTGCTCGGAGTACAGGTGCTCGTCAAAAATGGCGACGCGGCCGGCAAGCCAGGCCTCGCCGATCCAGTGATTCATCGCGGTCACGGTTTCAGTGACAAAACGCAGCAGGCCCTGTTTCATCAGTGCCTGCTGCAAGGTATTCCGGAAATTTTCAACATCGTGCCGCAGCAGCAACTCGATTATGGTTTCGATTTCGGGGGGTGTAGTCTGAGCCGGTGCTCGCGATGAAATCAGCTGAGTCAGTTCGGAAACGCTGCGGTTGATGATCTTGCCGGGGCGATGGCCGTAGTCGATCAGTAATCGCAGCAGTCGCAGCTTTTCGAGATCGGGGAGCGAATAAAGTCGCTCGTCGTGACGGTCGCGCAACGGTTTGGGAAAGCCATAGCGACGTTCCCAGACCCGCAAAGTGTCCTTGGACAAACCGGTGTCGCGCTCAACCGCTGCAATGTTGTAGCCAACATTTGCGGGAGTCCCTGCTGTGCCAAGGGTATTATTCATTTGTCATGGACAATATCAAGTTTTGTCGCTATAAAATGGGAATTATGGAGATCATTCGGTATCTTTGACCAAGACATTATTGGACAGACATTGGACAAAGTCAATGTCCCGCACCAATGAAAGTGTGTAATCCGGTTAGAAGGCATGGCTTGATGTCAGCCAGTTGCCATAGACATATCACGGTTTGTTCCCAACAGGAGCCAATATGAACGCCCCCGAAAAATGGCTGTTGCCTGATGTCCAGGCCATCGCCGACCGCCGCAACATCTACATCAACTACGTCGGCGTGAAATCGCTGGTGCATCCGGTCCGGATCGTCAGCGCAGACGGCGGTGTCGTCGCCAGCGTGGCCACAGTCGACATGACTGTCGGTCTGCCACCCGAGGTCAAGGGCACGCACATGTCACGGTTTATCGAGGTGCTGCAGCAGCATGAACAGGCGCTGGATGCTGAAGGATTTGCCGGGCTGCTGGACAAAATGATCCGCAGACTGGATGCCGAGAGCGGCATGATCGAAATGCGTTTTCCCTATTTCATCAGCAAGCGGGCGCCGGTGTCCGGCGTCTCCAGTCTGCTCGACTACAAGGTGATGCTGCGCGGCGAACGCAAGGCGGGCAGCACTGTATTCACTACCCAGGTGTCGGCGCCGGCGACCAGCCTTTGCCCCTGTTCCAAGGAGATTTCCGAATACGGTGCGCATAACCAGCGTTCGATCATCACCATCACGGTGGAGGCTTCCGCGACGCTGACAATCGAGGAAATCGCCGGCATTGCCGAGCAGGAGGCTTCTTGCGAGGTCTACGGGTTGCTCAAGCGCCCCGACGAAAAATATGTGACCGAACGCGCCTACGACAATCCGAAGTTTGTCGAAGACCTGGTCCGTGACATTGCGCTGCGTCTGGATGCCGACAACCGGGTGCGCAGCTACAAGGTCGAGGCGGAGAACTTCGAATCCATCCATAACCATTCGGCCTACGCGCTGGTCGAACGCATCAAGTAATACACGCATGAATCCGTCAGTGCCTGTGAAACGCATTGCTGTTGTCGGCTCCGGCATCGCCGGGCTGTCTGCGGCGTGGCTGTTGTCGCGCGACCATGCGGTGACGTTATTCGAGGCCAACGACTACCTCGGCGGGCACACCCATACCGTCGACGTCACACTCGACGGCATCACCGCGCCGGTGGACACCGGTTTTCTGGTGTTCAACGAGCGCACCTATCCCAACCTGATTGCGCTGTTTGATCATCTCGGGGTGGGTTCCACCGCCAGCGACATGTCGTTCTCGGTGAAACTCGAAGCCGAGCGCCTGGAATGGGCCGGCAGCAGCCTGTCGACGGTATTTGCGCAACGGCGCAACCTGTTTCGGCCGTCGTTCTGGGGCATGCTCGGCGATATCCTGCGTTTTAACCGGGAGGCGAATGCACTGGCGCTCGGGCAAGGCGACTCCGCCCAGTCGCTGGGCGAATTTCTTGAGGCCGGCCTCTACGGCCGCGCATTTCGGGACTGGTATCTGCTGCCCATGGCCGGTGCAATCTGGTCGTGTCCCACGGCGACGATGCTGCAATATCCGGCGCGAACGTTTTTCAGGTTCTGCGCCAATCACGGGTTGTTGCAGGTCAGCGACCGTCCGCAATGGCGCACCGTCAACGGTGGAGCGCGCAGCTACGTCAATAAACTGTCAGCTACGCTTGCTGATGTGCGGCTGAACCGGCCGGTTCAAGAGATACGGCGCAACCCGGGCGGCGCAGAGCTGCGTTTTGCGGATGGTGCTGCCGAGCGTTTTGATGAAGTGGTGCTGGCATGCCACAGCGATCAGGCCCTGCGTTTACTCATCGATGCCGATGCCGCCGAGCGCCGCATGCTGGGTGCGATCCGCTATCAGGACAATGATGTCGTGCTGCACACCGACGAGCATTTTCTGCCGCGTCGCCGTTTGGCGTGGTCAGCGTGGAATTATCATGCGGACCATGCTGCGGAAAGCGGCCGGCCCGTGGGCGTCAGTTACCTGATCAACAAACTGCAACCCTTGCCGTTCAGCCGTCCGGTGATCGTCACCCTCAATCCGGGGCGCGAGCCGCGGCCTGAGCATGTCATCGACCGCTACCGTTACGCGCATCCGGTATTTGATCTGGCAGCCATTGCAGCGCAGTCCCGGCTGCCGCAACTGCAGGGACGTCATCACACCTGGTTCTGCGGCGCCTGGACCGGTTATGGTTTTCACGAGGACGGTCTGAAAGCCGGTATGGCCGTTGCGGCGGGGCTGGGGGTTAACGCACCCTGGATTGCCCGGCACGAGCCATTAAAAGCCGCAGCATGAACGCGACAGTATCGGGCGCGCGACTGTATTTTGGCGAAGTGCTGCATCGCCGGCAGGCGCCGGCCGTGCATGCTTTCCGTCATGGCGTGTTTTTTCTGCGTCTGCGCATCGACGGGCCAGTGCAGCCATTGCCGAAGTTATGTTCACGCAACCGCTGGAACCTTTGCGGGTTTTACGATGCCGATCACGGCCCGCGCGACGGCAGCCCGCTGGAGCCGTGGATCCGCGATCTTCTGGCCCGCCACGATCTGGCCTGCGCCGACGGCGCAATCTGGCTGCAGACTTTTCCGCGCGTGCTGGGTTATGTGTTCAATCCGATCAGCTTCTGGCTGTGCCATGACCGCAGCGGTGCCTTGCGTGCTGTTCTTGCAGAAGTCAGCAACACCTTCGGCGAACATCACAACTACCTGGTGTCGCACGCTGATGCCAGGCCGATTGCGGTTGGAGACTGGCTGACTGCCCGCAAGGTGTTTCATGTCTCGCCCTTTTTCCCGGTCAGCGGTGAATACCGATTCCGTTTTGCCGATCACCCGGAGCGTTGCGCGTTCCGCATTGATTATGAAGACGGGAAGGGCAACAGTCTTGTCACCAGCATCAGTGGTGCTGCGCAAGAGGCGACCACGGCTGCATTGTTGCGCGCATTTATCCGCTACCCGTGGATGACGCTGGGCGTGGTACTGCGCATTCATTATCACGCGCTGCGGCTATGGTTGAAGCGCGTGCCCTTTTTTGCCAAACCGATTCCACCCGTAGAAGACACGACAAGATGACGACGACCATGCCTGATCGCGCGCTGCCGCGCGCCGAACCCGCTGCCGCGCGCTGGATGTTCAAACTGCTTTCGCAGTTGCGCTGTGGAAAGATAACGCTGCATGCCCCGGACGGACGATCGCAGGAATTTTCCGGTCCGAAGCCCGGCCCTCATGCGTCGCTGACGCTCGCTGACTGGCAGGTGTGCAGCGACATCCTCAGCCGTGGTGATATCGGGCTTGCCGAAGCCTATATTGCCGGTCGTGCCAAAACCGATGACCTGACTCAGCTGCTGTTGCTGGCCGCGATGAACGAGCAGGCGATAGAAGAGGCCGTTCATGGCCGCTGGTGGGCAACGCTGGCCTACCGCTTGCGACACTGGCTGCGTCCGAACACGCGCAGCGGCAGCCGCAAAAACATCCATGCCCATTACGACCTCGGCAATGATTTTTACCGGCTGTGGCTGGATTCGACGATGACCTATTCATCGGCCTTGTTCGAGGGCGATCTCACGCGCAGCCTTGCCGACGCGCAGTCGGCGAAATACGCACGCATTCTGCGGGCGCTTGATGTGCAGCCGGGTCAGCACATTCTTGAAGTCGGCTGCGGCTGGGGCGGTTTTGCCGAACATGCCGCACGTGCCGGCTGCCGCGTGACCGGCATCACGATTTCCGCCGCCCAACTTGAATATGCGCAGCGCCGTATTGCGGCCGCCGGTCTTCAGGATCATGTGGAACTCAAGCTGCAGGATTACCGCGATCTTGACGGGCAGTTTGATCATGTGGTGTCGATTGAAATGTTTGAGGCGGTGGGCGAGCGCTACTGGCCGGGATACTTCGACATGATTCGCCAGCGTCTCAAGCCGGGCGGCCGCGCTGTGGTGCAGACGATCACGATTGCCGAAACCAAGTTCGAGCGTTATCGCAAAGGCACGGATTTCATCCAGCAATACATATTTCCGGGCGGCATGCTGCCGTCGCCACAGCGTTTGAGTGAGGTCGCGGCGCGCCAGGGCCTGTCGGTCGAAGGCATGCACCATTTCGGCCTCGATTACGCCGAGACGCTGCGGCGCTGGCACCAGGTGTTTGACTACGCGGCGCCGCAGGTTCGTGAGCAGGGCTTCGACGAGCGGTTCATGCGCACCTGGCGTTTTTATCTGGCCTATTGCGAAGCCGGTTTCCGTACCCGCGCCACCGATGTGGTGCAGGCGGTGCTGATCCATGTTTAGGCCTGCATTACTGGTGATGGCGTTGCTGTTTGCGGCGCCGGCTGCGGCGGTCAACGTGCCGTCCGAGTTGCCGGCTGCGGTCTGTACTGCGCTTGAAAACTGCCGCATGGTCGGCAAAGGGCGTCTGCGCTGGTGGGGATTTCATGTTTACGACGCGGCGTTATGGTCGCGCGACGGGCGCTGGCAGGCCGATGCCCCCTACGTGCTGGATATTGTTTATGCACGCCAGGTCACCGGCGCGCAGTTGGCGGAAACCAGCATCGCTGAAATGCGCCGCATGGGCGTGAAAGACGAGGCCAAGCTGGCGCGCTGGGATGCGGCGATGCGCAGCACCTTTCCCGATGTGCAGGCAGGCAGCCGGCTGATCGGCATTTACCGGCCGCAGCGCGCAGCGCAGTTTTATTCGGCGACGCGGCTGCTGGGCACCATTGACGATCCCGAGTTTGCGCGGCGGTTTTTCGACATCTGGCTGGACCCGCGTACCCAGAAACCGGAACTGCGTGCAGCGCTGCTGGGTGGCAGCGAACGTGCTGACTAAAACGGCATTGGCGGCCTATGCCGCGGTTGCACTGCCGCTTGCGGCCGCTGCCTTGCCGGTTCATCTGCAGGTGCCCAAGTTTTATTCGATGCTGGGGCTGGATCTTGCGGTGATTGGCGCGGTGCTGCTCGGCGTGCGCCTGCTGGATGCCGTGAGTGATCCGCTGCTCGGTGCACTCGCCGACCGCATCCCGCGGCGTTATGGCGGGCACAAGGCAATGATTGCCGTTGCCGTTCCGGCGCTGGCAACAGGACTGTTGCTGTTGTTCAATCCGCCGGCTTCGTCCTCTCAACTGGTGCCCTGGCTGATCGCTGCCCTGATACTCGCTTATTCCGGTTTGAGTGCGGCCAGTATCGGTCATCTGGCGCTGGGCAGCGCTCTTTCACGGGATTACGTCGAGCGCACCCGTATCACCGCGACGCGTGGCGTTGCCGCCCTCATCGGCGTGCTTTGTGCGGCGGCCGTGCCGGAATGGCTGGTTCGCCAGCAGGGCACTGCGGATGGTCTGCTGTGGTTTGCGCTCGGTTTTGCGCCGGTGCTGGCATTGGCTGCGGGTATCACACTGATTGCGGGCCCGGCACCCTCAGCCAACGCGCCACCTCGCGCCGTTTCATTTGCCGCGCTGTTTCTGCCATTGCACAATCCGCGCTTCCGGCGGCTGGCACTGGTGTTCCTGATCAATGGCGTGGCCGCGGCGGTGCCGGCGACGCTGCTGCTGTTTTTTGCCGCCGACGTCTTGCAGCGTGCCGACCTGACGCCGTTGTATCTGGTGCTTTATTTTGCCGCCGGCGCAGCGGGAATGCCGTTCTGGGTGCGTCTGGCCGCAAAGGCCGGCAAGGTTCGCGCCTGGCTTCTGGCGATGCTGCTGGCGGTGGCGGCATTTGTCTGGGCGTGGTTTCTCGGCGCGGGAGACGCCGCAGCTTTTGCGGTGGTATGCGTGCTTTCCGGTTTTGCCTTCGGCGCCGATCTGGCATTGCCGGCCTCGATGCTCGCGGACCTGATCGATGATGATGAGGACGATCGCGGTCGTCCCGACGGCGCCTACTTCGGGTTATGGCATCTGCTGGAAAAACTGGCACTGGCACTGGCTGCAGGCATTACATTGCCGCTGCTGCAATGGCTGGATTACCAACCGGGTTCGGCGACGGATCCGGGATCGGCGTTGTCGATGGTCTATGCCCTGCTGCCGTGCGCGATCAAGCTGTCGGCGGCCGCATTGCTGGGTTTGACGGTCACTGATCAGCGGCCTGCAGCACGCTTTTTAAAAGGAACGTAACAATGACTGTTTCAAGAGTGATTCTCCTGCTGCTTTTGATGATGCTTGCAGGTTGCAGCTCGGTGAATGTCGAGCAATACCGGGATGAACGCCCTAAACTGGATCTGCAAAAGTATTTCGACGGCACCATTGATGCCTGGGGCATGTTCCAGGATCGCAGTGGCAAGGTGGTGAAGCGTTTCACCGTGAGAATTGACGCACGCTGGTCCGGCAATACAGGGACCCTGGATGAACATTTCGAGTATTCTGACGGCAGCAAGAGCCGCAGGGTATGGACGCTGGAGCGTATCGATGAGCATCACTATCGCGGCACGGCGGATGACGTGGTCGGTGTGGCCACCGGAGAATTGCACGGCAACGCATTGCGCTGGCAGTACGTGCTGAAACTGGATGTCGACGGGCGTGTCTGGGAAGTGGATTTCGATGACTGGATGTATCTGATGGATGATCAGGTCATGCTCAACCGCTCGGTGATGAGCAAGTTCGGCGTACGCCTCGGCGAAGTGACGCTGAGTTTCCGGCGCCGTCCATGAGTCTCAACCGGGGTATCCGCGACTGGCGGGGCTTGCGCATCTGGATTGTCGGCGCTTCCAGCGGCATCGGCGAGGGATTGGCTAAGGCGCTGCTGTCCCGAGGCGCCCGCGTTGCGCTGTCGGCCCGGCGCACGGCCGAACTGGAAACACTGGCGGCCGTGCACGGAACGCAGGCACTGGCAATACCGCTGGATGTCACGGACGCGGCAGCCGTTGCGCCGGCCCTGCATCGCGTCGTCTCGGCGTGGGGCGGTGTCGATCTCGTTGTTCTGTGTTCGGGTACGCACCAGCCGGTGAGGGCCTGGGATCTTGATGCCGGAGATGCCCGCCGCATGGTCGACGTCAATATCAACGGCGTCTTCAACTGCCTGCAGCCGGTCGTTCAGCAATTGTTGCGGCAGCGCACGGGCGGTGTTGCGGTGGTTTCGAGTGTTGCCGGTTTCGGCGGACTGCCGACGGCGCTGGTCTACGGTGCGACCAAGGCGGCGCTGATCAATATGACCGAAACGCTATACCTGGATCTTGCACCGCGCGGCATCGGTGTTTACGTCATCAACCCCGGTTTCGTCAAAACGCCGCTGACCGACCGTAATACCTTTGAAATGCCGGCGCTGATCAGCGTGGAAGATGCGGCGACGGCAATCATTGCCGGGTTTGAGCGCGGGGCCTTCGAAATCCATTTTCCCAAACGCTTCACGCTTTGGCTCAAGTTGCTGCGCCTGCTGCCCTATCGCTGGTATTTTGCGCTGGTGCACAAAGGGACGGGCTTGTGATGCTGCAAGGGATGACGCCGCAACAACGGGTGGATGCCTTGGTGCGGTTTTTTGAAACGCTGTCGCCGCAGTCGGTTGCGGAACTGCCGAAATTCTATGCAACGGATTGCCGCTTTCGCGATCCCTTCAATGACGTTCGGGGAATCCCCGCGGCGCAGGCGATTTTTCACCACATGTTCGAGCGTCTCGATAACCCGCGTTTTTATGTGCGCGAACGTGTGGTGGATGCGCCGCGTGTGATGCTGACCTGGGATTTCGAATTCCGTTTCCGCGGTTGGCAGCCGCAGACGATGCAGCGCATTCACGGCGCGAGCCTGATCACCTTTGATGCGGATGGTCTCGTTGCGGTGCATCGCGATTATTGGGATGCCGCCGAAGAGCTTTATGAAAAACTGCCGCTGCTGGGTCCGCTGCTGCGCCTGATAAAACGACAAGGGCGCCCGAAGGCGCCCTTGTAGATCAAAGTTTTATCGCACTAATCCAGATATTCAAAGACGCGGACGACCTTGCTGACGCCGCCTGTGGTGCGCGCGATTTCTGTGGCGTCTGCAGCCTCCTGTTTTTTGACGAGGCCAAGCAGGTAAACAACACTGTCTTCGGTGACAACTTTGACGTGCAGCGCGCTGAATTTGTTGGCATCAACGAAGCGGGCCTTCACTTTGGAGGTGATCACGGAATCATTGGTGCGCACCTGCATGGATGTATTGGCGCCGACTTTCAGTTCATTGAACACACTGCGCACGTTTTCAACGGCGCGCGTGATGCGTTCGGCCTCGGCCTTGAGGGCTTCAGTCGGCACTTCGCCGGTCAGCAGCACCATGCGGTTGTAGCTGGTGATGTTGATGTGGGCATCCTTGGTTTTTTCCTCGATCCGCGAAGCGGCTTTCAGTTCGATGCCCTGATCTTCGGTGATGGTGCCAACCGTACGCCGGTCTTCCGCAATGACAACGC
>JBIIZE010000219.1:0-4313 GCA_044346435.1 Burkholderiales bacterium | reverse complement strand
AAAGTCTGCGCGGCGAGCAAGAGCACGATGCTGTCAGCTCCCCAGCCGATCACCACAAAGCGCAAGGCCGCAAGCAAGGTGCTGGCAATCAGGATGCTGCGCAGCGTGAACGCGCGATACAACCGCGACATCCAGATGAAGATACCGATCTCGCAGATTACGCCCAGCGCCCACAACCAGCCCGCCGCCGATTTGGTATAGCCGTGATCAACGAGGTGAATCGTGTAAAAGGTGTAATACGGTCCGTGCGCCGCCGCCATCAATGCCGAGGCGCCGATCACCGCCAGCACCGCCGGCTTGCGCACGATCTGCCACACCGGCAGATCATCGCTCTCATGCGGCTCGGGCTTCGATTCGGACAGCGTGAACGACAGCAGCAACATGCCCGCCATCAGCGCGGCGATCACCCACAACACCGAATGCGGACTGGTCGCGTCAATCAGATAACCGACCGCAACCACGGCGGCGATAAATCCCACCGATCCCCAGACGCGGATGCGGCCGTAACGCGCTGTCTCGTCGCCAAGCTTGGACAGCGTCGTCGCCTCCACCAGCGGCAACGCCGCGCTCCAGAAAAACATCATCGCAAACAGCACTACAAACAGCCACGCGAAACTGTCGCCGGCAAACACACCAAGAAAAGCGATCATCCCTGCCGCACCGGAAATCCGCACCACGCCGATGCGCCGACCCGTGTGATCCGCCAGCCAGCCCCAGAGATGCGGCGCGAGAATGCGCGTCAGTTGCGGCAGCGCCATCAGCACGCCGATTTCGACGGCATTCATGCCGACGGAAGTCAGATACAGCGCGAAAAACGGCGCGAAGGCGCCGAGATAGGCGAAATAGAAAAAGTAAAACGCGGAGAGATTGAGGTGGATCGGCTTGGACACGAGTTGCGCCGCGCGTGCCGCGCGGAGGATTATCCTAAGTTATTGTTTTCTAAAAATCTTTAGGGGGCAACGAGGAACCCCATTACGCAAATCGCTTCGCGTTGCAAGATTGAATTGTCATTTTCAATCGACTGATGTGTGAGGATCCGAATATTCCGCATCACTCATCGCCAAGATACTGAGTACGCACCGCATGGTTTGTTCAGCTAGATAACGGCAGGAAAATATCGATTCTGCCCGCTTAAAGCAGGAGTGATCAGTTCAGGGAGAGGTTGTTTCTGAGAAATAAAATCGACTCCGCTCCCTTTCGCGCTTTCCGATGGTCATTTCTAATCCGCCTCAATCAAGAATATTTGTTCGCTTAAATTGGCATGCTGCGGACAGATAAAGCTGGTTGCCTCCGATAAACCTGCAGGGAAATCCCCCCCGCTTCTCCAATATCGAATGGATTTCCCTAAGACTTTACCATCAGATCGGCGCTTAACAAGGTCTTCAGTTCGCGCTACTTTAGGATAGGAATCACGGATTTTTTCCTCAGTCATTTCCCAGAAATATGGCGAATCTTTCCTTGTATTCTCGGTGGGAAGAGGAAGTCCTTGTCCCCATAGAAATAAAGCATCTTTCTTGCTGATCTTGACGCGCTCATGGATCGTTATTCCACCATCCTTCTCACACCTCTCCCGCACTTGCGCATCCCAATACGACTGCCGCCCCGGTAAATTGCCCGTACAGCCTGAGAGCGTTACGGCAAACAATACTGTCATTGATGTCTTTTTCATGCCGAAACCCACTCTTGCCGAACACTATCTGATGTTGGCAAATTACATCTGAAATGTAGAAGTGCGGAAAGGTTGAGGTAATACGTCCGACCATGTAACAACTTCGCACAACACTGAGCGAAATCACATAAATATTTGTTTTTAAACGAATTTCAAAGCCGCTCAGGCTTCATCAGGATCCGGGTTTTCCGCCGCAGCAGCCGCACGCAACTGGTCGATCACCGACTGCGGCGCCTGTGCAGCGATCACCGGCGTGCCGGTGTTCACATCGGCGTTCTGCGCGCGATGGCGCAAGGCGTGATCCATCAGCGTCAGCGCGAGCATGGCTTCGCAGATCGGCGTCGCGCGGATACCGACGCAGGGATCGTGACGGCCGTGGGTTTCGATCATCGCGGCATTGCCCGCGGTGTCAATGGTGTGCCTCGCGAGACGAATGCTTGATGTCGGCTTCACCGCGACGTTGACGATGAGGTCCTGTCCGGTCGAGATACCACCCAACACGCCGCCGGCGTTGTTGCTGACAAAACCCTGCGGCGTCATTTCATCCGAGTGCTCAGTACCGCGCTGGCTGACTGCGGCAAAGCCGGCGCCTATTTCGACACCCTTCACCGCGTTGATGCTCATCATGTTCCAGGCAATGTCGGCGTCAAGCTTGCCGTACACCGGTTCGCCCAGCCCCACCGGCACACCGGTGGCGACCGTGGTGATTTTTGCGCCGACCGAGTCACCGGACTTGCGCAGCTTGTCCATGAAGGTTTCGAGTTCATCGACGATCTGCGCGTTCGGTGCGAAGAAGGGGTTGTTGCCGACCTCATCCCAGGTGACGAAGGGGATCTCGACCGGACCGAGCTGCGACATATAGCCGCGGATCACCGTGCCGAATTTTTCATGCAGCCATTTTTTGGCGATGGCGCCAGCTGCGACGCGCACCGCGGTTTCGCGCGCGGACTGACGCCCGCCGCCGCGGTAATCGCGGATGCCGTATTTCTGCCAGTAGGTGTAATCGGCATGGCCGGGTCGGAACAGCTCCTTGATCTTGCCGTAGTCCTTGCTGCGCTGGTCGGTATTGCGGATCAGCAGGCCGATCGGCGTGCCCGTGGTTTTACCTTCGAACACACCGGAAAGAATTTCAACTTTGTCTTCCTCGCGGCGCTGCGTGACATGGCGCGAGGTGCCGGGCTTGCGGCGATCCAGCTCAAGCTGGATATCGGCTTCGGTCAGCGCCATTCCCGGCGGGCAGCCGTCGACCACGCAGCCGATCGCAGGCCCGTGGGATTCACCAAAGGAAGTAACGCAGAACAGGGTACCCAGCGTGCTGCCCGACATGACGTAAAAACTCCATTAAAATCAAGCACGAAGTTTAACATAGCCGTCACCGCCGCCGAGGCCCAGCATGAGCGACAAACCCGATCCCGACAAAACCGACCCGGAACAGATCAAAGGACCAGGCGGCATGAACATGCGCGAGCTGCACGAGCTGGTGAAAAAAAGCCACGCGCGGGACCAGCTCAGCCGCGGTCCGAATGCACTGAAACAACCGCAGAACCGCTGGCAGCGGCTGGTCCGCTACGTCTGGGATAAAAAGCGCGGTTAAGAGCGGCGATCAGTCGCGCTCGTAACCGGCCAGAAAGAGTTTGCCCCAGGCCACACCAAAGCCGGTGCAATCCGTTGCCACCGCGCCCAAACCGCCCTTGCAGCCGTGTGCCGAAAGATCCATGTGGATCCACGGCGTCTTGTCGGAGAAACGCTGCAGCAGCCGTGCAGCAAGGATGTGGTCGGCCTCACCGTCCAGCGTGCACTGCTTGACGTCGGCCACCGTACTGTCGAGCGCACTGTCGTAATCCTCATCCATCGGGAAGGCGCATAACCGTTCACCGGATGCGACACCCGCCTGCAGCGCAAACTCGGCCAGTTCGTCACTGGTCGCAAAAATGCCGCTGTAACGAGTACCGAGCGCGACATGCATCGAACCGGTCAGCGTCGCGAAATCGACCATCACATCCGGCTTCGCACGCGCCGCCAGCGTCAGCGTATCGGCGAGCACCATGCGACCTTCCGCGTCGGTGTGGACGACTTCAATCGTCGTACCGTTGAGTGCAGTGACGATATCATTCTGCTTGTAGGCGCGCGGGCTCAGGTGGTTCTGCGCCAGCGCCAGCCAGCAGTCGATATTGACCTTGAGCTTGGCCGCCGTCGCGGCAGTGAGAATGCCCAGCGCCACCGCGGAGCCGTTCATGTCCTCATGCATGCCCTGCATGTAACGCGCCGGTTTCAGATTATGGCCGCCGGTATCGAAGCAGATGCCCTTGCCCACCAGCGCCACGGTCTTGGTCGCGCCGCGCGGCCGGTAACGCAGCCGGACGATTGCCGCATCCGCTTCGTCGCTGCCCTGCGCCACTGCACAGAATGCACCAGCACCCATGCGCTTGAGTTTTTTGAAATCGTATTCTTCGCGCGTCCAGCCCTGGGTCTTCGCCAGTGCCGCCAGACGTTTGCGGTAAGCGCCCGGCGTCAGCTCGTTCGGCGCCGTCACCGTCAGTTCGCGGCACAGCACATTGCCTTCGGCGACCGCCCGCGCCTGCGCAAAACCGTCGGCCGGCCGGTAACCGAACAGCTCGATGGCTTTCAACGGTTTCTGATCGGC
>JBIIZE010000218.1:0-4324 GCA_044346435.1 Burkholderiales bacterium | reverse complement strand
ACCGTCAACGATGCGTCGCCCCAGCGTGCCGGCCGCCTGAAAGCCGACGATCAGGATGGTTGAATCGCGGCGCGGCAGATTGTTGCGCAGATGGTGCTTGATGCGTCCGGCATTGCACATGCCGCTGGCGGAAATGATCACCGCGCCGTGTTTGATGTTCTGCAGGTTCACCGATTCGACGGCATCCTGCACAAAATGGATTTTCGGTTTGCCGCGCCCGCGTTTCATCCATTCCATCAGGGCTGCCGCTTCCGGATCCAGCAGTCCCCAGTGTTTTGCGGTGATGTCGGTAGCCTTCAGCGCCATTGGTGAATCGACATAGATATTCATGTCGGGTAGCCGTCCCTGCTTATAGAGATCGACCAGCAGATAAAGCATTTCCTGGGTACGGCCGACGGCAAAGGCGGGGATGATCACATTGCCTTTTTTGCGCACCAGCGTGTCGGTGATGGCGTGTTCCAGTTCCGCCATCGTGTCGTCCATCGATTTATGCAGGCGGTTGCCGTAAGTGGATTCGACCACCAGCACATCGGCTTCGATGATTGGCGTCGGATCGCGCACCAGCGGACGCGTCGGCTGGCCGATATCGCCGGAGAACACGATCTTGCGGCTTTTACTGCCGTTCTGTATCCACAGTTCGATGATCGCCGAGCCGATGATGTGGCCGGCGTCGCGGAAAATGCAACGCAGCGCCGGGTGCGGGCTGAATTCGGCGCCATAAGCCACCGGCTTGAGTTGGCGCAGCGTGCGCTGCACTTCGGCAATGGTGTACAGCGGCGCTCGTGCAGAACTGCGCGTTTTTGATTTTTGCGCCCATTCCGCTTCCTTTTCCTGAATGTGCGCGGAGTCGGCGAGCATGACTTCCAGCAGATCGCAGGTCGCGGGCGTGGCATAAACCGGGCCGGTATATCCGGCGGCCACCAGCCGCGGCAGCAGGCCCGAGTGATCGATGTGGGCGTGCGTCAGCAGCACGCAGTCCAGGGTTTGGGGGTCAAAGGCGAAACGTGCGCGGTTTTTCGGCTCGGCTTCGCGGCCGCCCTGGAACATGCCGCAATCAATCAATATCTTGGCGTCGTCGGTCTCAAGCAGGAAACTCGATCCCGTGACTTCACCTGCGGCGCCGAGGAAAGTCAGTTTCAAGGGGTGGCGTCCAGTGCTTCTAAGGAGTGCGTGGCCAGCAAATCCATTTCGCTGTCGCATAATACATAAGGCGGCATGAAATAGACCGTGTTACCGATCGGGCGCAGCAATACTTCCCGCGCCAGCCCGGCCTCAAACAAACGGCGGCTGAATGTTGCGTCAGCCCCGTCCACTTCAAACGCCCAGATCATGCCTGTGTTGCGGAAGTTGCAGACACGCGGATGCGCAGCCAGTGCCTGCGCCGCAGCGGTCATGCGTTGTGCACGGGCGCGATTGTTCTGAATAACGTTGTCCTGCTGGAAAATATCCAGCGTCGCCAGCGCCGCACGGCAGGCCAGCGCATTACCGGTATAGGAATGTGAATGCAGGAAGCCGCGCGTCACCTTGTCGTCGTAAAACGCCTGGTAGACGGTGTCGGTGGTCATTACCACCGACAGCGGCAGATAACCCCCGGTAATGCCTTTGGACAGGCACAGGAAATCAGGAACGATGCCGGCCTGTTCGTGCGCAAAAAAAGTCCCGGTGCGGCCGAAGCCGGTCATGATCTCGTCGGCGATCAGATGCACGCCATAGCGGTCGCACAGTGCCCGCGCCTGACGCAGGTATTCCGCGTCATACATGGCCATGCCGGTCGCACCCTGTACCAGCGGCTCGACGATCAGTGCCGCGGTTTGCGCGTGATGCTGTTCGAGATGTTGTTCCAGTGCTTTGGCGCAGGCGAGGGCGTGATCATGCGGCGATACGCCTTTGGCGGCCTGCCGCCAGTCGGGGCTGGGCACCTGGGCGCTGTGGCGCAGCAGCGGGGCGTAGGTGTCTTTGAACAGCGCGACGTCCGTTACTGACAACGCACCCAGTGTTTCACCGTGATAACTGCCGCTGAGGCTGATGAATCCGGTTTTGTCTGCCTTGCCGCTGTTGCGCCAGTAATGAAAACTCATTTTCAGCGCGATCTCGGTAGCCGAGGCGCCGTCGCTGCCGTAGAAGCAATGGCCGAGCTTGCCGCCGGTGAGCGCCGATAGCCGTTCAGAAAGCGCTACCACCGGCTCATGCGTAAATCCGGCGAGCATCACATGTTCGAGTTTCTGCAGCTGGTCGATCAGTGCCGCGTTGATGCGCGGTTCGGCATGGCCGAAGAGGTTAACCCACCAGGAACTGACCGCGTCGAGATAACGGTTACCGTCGCAGTCATACAGCCAGCAGCCTTGTGCGCGGGCGATCGGCACGATGGGCAGCGTTTCGTGCTGCTTCATCTGTGTGCAGGGATGCCACACGGCGGTGCGGCTGCGTGTTAGCAGCACAGTGTTGCGAGTGCTGGTTTGCATGTGAGGGGCGCTCTATCGAATACTTTGCGGCGTTTAACCGGCGCGCATTGCAAGCGTTATACCTTTGCGAAGGCTTGTTTCATCGTGCCGGTAACGACGCTGCACAGTGGCACCGAATTTGCTCTGAATGTTTTCGGCAGTTGTGGCGGTTGTTTTGAGTTTAACAGCACACTACAGGAGATGTTTGCCCATGCAGATTCTCGAGCGCATCGAAGACCAGATCAACGCCAGCGGCTACCCGCTCGTCGGCATCACACTCGCGGCAGTGCCCTGTCCGGATACGCCGGTGATCCTGACTTTGCACTGGCACGGTTTTTTTAAACAGAAGCTGGTCGAGCTGGACGAAGCTGAACCGGTGGCGTTCACGTCGATTCCGAGTTCTTCGCTGCAGTTGAACGAACGCTGGAGTGATCTGGTCGCGCTGGATTGCGCGGCGATGGATGCCGGTTGGGAGCTTGGCGCCTGGGATGTGGCGCGGGCCGAGCGCCCCGGTTGCCTGCGGCCGGGCGCCGCTTCGATGGAAGCGATGGAGTGCCTGCAGGCCTTCGGTACTTACCCGCATCCGGTCAACGGCAGTCAGGTTGCGGTGTCGGAAGCGTCGGATGCGGACGAACTGCTTGAACTGGCCGCTTCGCGTGGCTACCTGACCTGGACTTTCCGGCCGGTGCGCGGCGGTATCTGGAAGGATTTTGCGGACGACGCCACGCTGTCCGAAGAGGGGCGCCGTGCGCCGCCTTGCCCCCATGCGCCGCTGCCGCCGACCTGTCAGGGCAAGCGAAAAACGATTTATCGCTTCGGCATCCCGCGGCACCGTACTCTGCCGGTACCGCGCTAAATATCCGTAAATACCTGTTTTAATACAGTATTTTACTGTAAGCGAGTACTCGCTTCAGCAAGGGCCCTGTTCCCGGGCCACTTGAATTAAACCCGGTACGCCCCTATTATTAGCACTCGCTTGAGTTGAGTGCTAGCAGCCTCACTCGCGGTTTGTTGTCCTGATTATCCAATCTGATCCTTGAGGAGATGCACCATGAAAATTCGTCCGTTGCACGACCGTATCATCGTGAAGCGGCTGGAAGAAGAGCGTAAGACTGCTTCCGGTATCGTGATCCCTGACACCGCCGCTGAAAAGCCGGATCAAGGTGAAGTCAAAGCTGTCGGCAAAGGCAAGAAAACCGACGACGGCAAAATCATTCCGCTCGACGTCAAAGTCGGCGATCGCGTCCTCTTCGGCAAATACTCCGGCCAGACCGTCAAAGTTGACGGCGATGAGCTGCTGGTGATGCGCGAAGAAGACATCATGGGCGTCATCGAGTAACCCACACAGAATATCCAGGAGATCACACATGTCAGCTAAAGACGTCAAATTCCACGAGCCGGCGCGCCAAAAGATTATCGCCGGCGTCAATGTTCTGGCCGATGCGGTCAAAGTCACCCTCGGCCCGAAAGGTCGTAACGTTGTGCTCGAGCGCAGCTTCGGCGCCCCGACCGTTACCAAAGACGGCGTGTCTGTAGCCAAAGAAATCGAACTGAAAGACAAGTTCGAAAACATGGGCGCGCAGATGGTCAAGGAAGTGGCTTCCAAGACCTCCGACATCGCCGGTGACGGCACCACCACCGCAACCGTTCTGGCGCAAGCCATCGTGCAGGAAGGCATGAAGTTCGTGACCGCCGGCATGAACCCGATGGACCTCAAGCGCGGCATCGACAAGGCTGTAACCGCCATCGTCGCCGAGCTGAAGAAACTGTCCAAGCCCTGCACCACCAGCAAGGAAATCGCCCAGGTCGGTTCGATCTCCGCCAATGCGGATTCCGAAATCGGCAAGATCATCGCTGACGCGATGGACAAAGTCGGCAAGGAA
>JBIIZE010000270.1:0-3733 GCA_044346435.1 Burkholderiales bacterium | reverse complement strand
CGCGCGGTGCTTTGCGGTCACACCGTAAATCCGCGCATTGTTTTCACCAAAGATGGCCTTTTTCACCGGACCGTCCGCAGCACCCAGCTCCGCGAACCCGTACTTCTTGCGCATGTCTTCGGGGATTTCCAGGCGGCGCAAGGCTTCGATCTGCCATTGCGGCGCGCCGGTCCAGACCGCATCGGTACCCCACACCACGCGATCCGCGCCGAGGCCCTTGACCAGCTGGCCCATCATTGCCGCGCACAGCCGCGGCTCGGCCACGGTACTTTGCGCAAACAGCTGGCCGACGTCGCCATAGACATTGCGCACGCCGAATTTCTCCGGGATCTCGCACAGGTCGGTGACCCAGTCGATGCGCCCGGTCTTTTCGAACTGCTCCATGCCGACTTTGTATGCGCCACCGGTGAAACGGAAGCCCGAGTGGTAACAGATGAAGTTGAGCTGCGGCCAGTCCTTCGCCGCCTTGCCGATATCGCGCACGTCGGCGTATTCCAACAGGTGCGGGAACTGCTTCGCAGTGGCGGGCGGATACAGGCCCTTGTGGAAACAGACATTGGCGAGGCTCGGGTTGGTTTTCGAGGCCTTCACCAGTTTTTCATAAAAGGGATACAGCAGCTTTTCATCATCGAGCCGCCACGGATGTTTCGCGAGATGTTTGTTGGTGTTGTCGCCGACGGTGTAGCCCTTGAAGGAATCGGGCTTCAGCACTTCGAGGTCATGGTCGACCTTGTCGAGCCAGCCCGGCATGCCCGGCATGAAAATGGCATGCGAATACATGCGCTTGGTGCCCGCCTCCTTGTTCACCTTGCTGCGCGCATCGTTTTTCATTTCATTGGTGAGGAACCAGTCGCGCGGATCCTCCGAGCCCGAACCGGAGATCAGCGCGATCTTGGTGTCGGAGTCGAGGTAGATTTCCTTGAAGTAGTTGGGGAACTTCAGGTCCTCGATGGTCTGCGGTTTGCCGGCGAGCAGCGGATTCCAGCCGGCCTTGCCCACCGCTTCGCGCTGGGCGACAAATCCCATGATGCGGGTGTCGTCGCGCAGGAAGTGGGTGTGCATGTCCATGATGAACTGGCTCTTCAATGCGTTCGCACGCTCGTTGGCCATTTCCGGCGTTGCGGCTTCGGCGCGGCTCACTGCGTATAGCGGACCGTAGGTGTCGTTCATCGCAACAAACGCGGCCGCCATGCCCGCTGCGCTCTTGAAAAAACGGCGGCGCGTGGTGCCGTGTTTTTTCGCCATTTCACTGCCGATGGTTTTGATTCGCGCCTCGAACTCGCGCTGTTTTTCGGTCTGCGGCGCCGGCATGTATTCGTCGCTGGAAATACATTGCGTCGGAATCGGCGAGGGAAAAATACTGCTTTCGGCGGCGACGAGCTGGGACAACTCTTCCGGGCTAAGCATGGGCAACTCCTCCTGAACGGGATCGCTGAGCGTGCGCCGCGCAGATTGCCGCTGATGGCGGCTTTTTTTATCCGGGGATCAAACTGAAGACGGCGTCGCGGCATTGTGCGACGCGTATCGGGTGGTGTCAAACCACGCCGGCGGCAGGGCTATTTGACGACCTGCAGACGGGGGCGGCCACCCGGCGCGGGCGCGTCGGGCTTGGGATCGTCCGGTTTGACCGGCGGCTGGGCGGCGGTGCTTTCAACCGGATTGCCGCTGTCGCCGATCGACTGGGCCTGCGACTCTTCCGGGAAAAACAGGCCCTGCCCGTTTTCCCGCGCGAAAATGCCCTGCACCGCGGACACCGGCACCGAACATTCGCGCGACACGCCGCCGAAGCGCGCAGAAAACTGGATCAGGTCATTGCCGATGGTCAGCTTGTGCGTGGCGTCGTAACCGAGGTTCAACACGATTTCGCCATTGCGCACATGCTCGGCAGGCACGCGGGTGTTCTCGTCGACTTTTACCGAGATGTAAGGCGTCAGGCCGCTGTCGCAGGCCCATTCATGAATGGCGCGGATCAGGTACGGCTTGGTCGAACGTTCGGCCACGACTGAAAACCCGTGCGCTTACTTGCGCATCACTTTCTCGGATGCGGTCAGCGCGTCGATGTACGCGGGACGGCTGAACAGCCGCTCGGCGTATTTCATCAGCGGCGCCGCCTGCTTGCCGAGCTGGATGCCGTAGTGATCCAGGCGCCACAGCAGCGGCGCGATCGCCACGTCGAGCATCGAGAACTCCTCGCCCAGCATGTATTTCTGCTTGGCGAATACCGGGGCGATCTGGGTCAGCGCATCGCGGATGGTCTGGCGGCCCTTGTCGGCCTGCTTCTGGGTGCCCTTCTCGATGTGGATCACATGCGAGAACATTTCCTGTTCGAAGCGGAACAGGAACAGCCGCGCACGGGCGCGCATCACCGGATCCGCCGGCATCAGCTGCGGATGCGGGAAACGGTCGTCGATGTATTCGTTGATGATGTTCGATTCATAAAGGATCAGGTCTCGTTCAACCAGCACCGGCACCTGGTTGTACGGGTTCATCACCGCGAGGTCTTCCGGCTTGTTGAACAGGTCGACGTCGATGATCTGGAAATCCATGCCTTTTTCGTAAAGCACGAAACGGCAGCGTTGGCTGAAGGGGCAGGTGGTGCCCGAGTAGAGTGTCATCATGATCAGTTATCCGTGGCGGAAAGGCATCAAAAAAGCGGAAGGGGCGGGTGCATCTGTTACGCGGCGGTTCAGAAAACCGGGGCCGTAACGCGTTGTCCGCGCACGGCCCCGTTCAACCCTGAAAGCGCCGTCAGTGCACGTCTTTCCAGTACTCCTTCTTCAGCGCGTAGGCGAGTACAAACAACAGGCTCAACGCAAACAGCACAAAAATGCCGATGGTCGTACGGCTGGACCGCGCCGGCTCGGCCATGAACACCATGTAATTCACCAGATCGGCAATCATCTGGTCGTATTCGACCGGGCTCAGCTTGCCGGGCTTGTCGAGTTTGAGCGCCATTTCGGTCTTCTCGTACCCCGGGCCCTGCACCTTTTTCTCGGCCATCACCTGCTCGCCCTGCAGTTCCCACAGCACGTGCGGCATGCCGACGTTGGGGAACACGGTGTTGTTCCAGCCGGTCGGTCGTTCGGCGTCACGGTAGAAACTGCGCAGATAGCTGTACAGCCAGTCCGCGCCGGTGCCGGCGTGGGACGCGCGTGAGCGTGCGATTACCGACAGCTCCGGGGGCGCCGCGCCGAACCAGGCCGCCGCGTCTTTCGGGTCCATCGCGATTTTCATCAGGTCGCCGACCTTGGCGCCGGTGAACACCAGGTTGTCGAGGATCTGCTGGTCGGTGAGGCCGATGTCGCGCATGCGGTTGAAACGCATATAGCTGGCGCTGTGACAGTTCAGGCAGTAATTGACGAAATGCCGGGCGCCGCGCTGCAGCGAAGCCTCGTCGCTTTCATCAATCGGCGCACGATCCAGCTTGATTTCGCCGCCGGCGGCCAGCGCGAACGCCGGGGCGAGCAGCAGGACTGCGATCAGATGTTTGAGTTTGTTCATGTTTTTGCCCATTACATGGTCACCCGGTCAGGCACGGGCTTGGTCTTGTCCATTGCCGAATACCAGGGCATCAGCAGGAAGAACGAGAAATAAATCAGCGTGCCGATCTGCGAAATGATGGTACCGGCCGGCGTCACCGTCTGCGTGCCGTAATAACCGAGCACGATGAACACGACGACAAAGATCGTCAGCGCGGTGCGGAACAGCGGACCCTTGTAGCGGATCGACTTCA
>JBIIZE010000065.1:0-8299 GCA_044346435.1 Burkholderiales bacterium | reverse complement strand
GCTCTGATCGAGCCAGGGCAGCAGGAAGAAAATCAGCGTTGCCGCACCCATCATCGCGACACCCCAGACTTTCGCTTCGATCGCCAGCGGACCGCCCTTCATCAGCACGATGACCGCCAGGCCGATGGCCGGTGCGGCCATTTTCACCAGCGCATTGCGGGTGGTCAGCCAGATCAGGACCACGTAAGCCGCAACACCGATGGCCAGCACCAGCATGAAGTCCTCGGTGATCGCGCGCAGAATCGAGTAATACGGCGTGAAGTACCAAACCGGCGCGATATGCGGCGGCGTCTTCAGCGCATCTGCGGGGATGAAGTTGTTGTACTCGAGGAAGTAGCCGCCCATCTCCGGCATGAAGAACACCACACCGAAGAACAGGAACAGGAACACGACCACGCCGACGATGTCCTTCACCGTGTAATACGGGTGGAAGGGAATGCCGTCGAGCGGAATGCCCTTGGCGTCCTTGTGCTGCTTGATCTCGACGCCGTCGGGGTTGTTCGAACCCACTTCATGCAGCGCCATGATGTGCGCAGCCACCAGGCCCAGAAGCACCAGCGGAATCGCGATCACGTGGAAGGCGAAGAAGCGGTTCAGCGTGGCATCCGAAATGACGAAGTCGCCGCGGATCCAGGTCGACAGGTCCGGTCCGATCAGCGGCAATGCGTCAAACAGGTTGATGATCACCTGCGCGCCCCAGAACGACATCTGACCCCAGGGCAGGAGGTAACCGAAGAAGGCTTCGGCCATCAGGCACAGGTAGATCAACATGCCGAAAATCCAGATCAGCTCGCGCGGCTGGCGGTAAGAACCGTAAAGCAGGCCGCGGAACATGTGCAGGTAGACGACGATAAAAAACGCCGAGGCGCCGGTCGAGTGCATATAGCGGATGAACCAGCCGCCGGGCACGTCGCGCATGATGTATTCGACGGAGGCGAACGCTTCGGCCGCCGACGGTTTGTAATGCATCACCAGGAAAATGCCGGTGACGATCTGGATCACCAGCACCAGCATCGCCAGCGAGCCGAAGAAGTACCAGAAGTTGAAGTTCTTCGGTGCGTAGTACTGCGACAGGTGATCGCGCCACAGCGACATCAGCGGGAAGCGTTGATCAACCCACGTGAGCACGCCGCTGATCGGCGCGTTGAGCGGGCCGGCGCCGCTGAATTGAACGGGTTCTTTGGGTGCGGATGCCATGTTGATCAGGCTCCCTTGGTGTCTTCACCGATCACGATGCGCGTGTCGGAGAGGTATTTATGCGGCGGCACCACCAGGTTGTCCGGTGCGGGCTTGTTCTTGTAGACGCGGCCGGCCAGGTCGAACAGCGAGCCGTGACAGGGGCAATAAAAACCGCCCTGCCAGTTCGGATCAAACGATTCCGCCTGTTTGGCGAATTTTCCGACCGGCGAGCAGCCGAGGTGGGTGCAGATGCCGACCACCACCAGAAACTCTTCCTTGATCGCGCGCATTTCGTTGGTGGCATACGCGGGCTGCATTTTTTTCTGCGACTTGGGATCGGCGACCTGAGCATCATTGGCGCGGATCGTGTCGAGCATTTCCTTGGTGCGGCGGACAATCCACACCGGCTTACCCTGCCACTCGACGGTGACCCGCTCGCCGGGTGCCAGCGTGCTGAGATCCACCTCGACCGGCGCGCCGGCGGCTTTCGCCCGCTCCGACGGCATCATGCTTGCCACAAACGGCACTGCAGCCGCACCGGCGGCAACACCGCCCGCTACGCTGGTGGCCGCAACCAGAAACTGTCGCTTACCCTGATCGGTATCTTGCTCGGACATGCCTTGAGTCCCCTTTAGTGCTTGTTGCCGCGAAAAAGGGCACATTTTACACGCGGAGCAGGGGAAAAGTTAAGTAATAACTGAAAAATATCAAATAATTCAGTTAGTTACATGCCGACGCTCAAGACAAACCTCGCGGCTTTGCCGTCACCACCGGTGATTCGGTCTAAACCGCGGCACTTGCCGCCGATTATTGCGGCGGGGGATGCGGGGCAACCCGCTGCCAGGGCGACGCGCAGGTCTGTACATAGGGGTAATAAGTCTGCGAGTCCGGGCAATAAAACCAGGTGGGTGCAGCCGTCGATGCCTGCGGTGCCTGCGCCTGATTCTGCGGTTGCACCGGCGGCACCGGATTGCCGCGTTCGTCGTAATAGACCAGCGGTTCGCGCACCACTTCCCGCACCACAACCGGTGCCGGCGTGTAGTAATAAGGGTAGTACGCCGGAGAATAATAAGGACGCGGCGCGCCCCACCAGCCGCCGATCACCACCGGTGCGCCGATATAGACCCCGACCCGCGCATGCGAATGTCCGCGGTGACCACCGCCGGCGTGGGCTTGCAGACTTGCAGCCGTCATTGCAATGGTCAATATGAAGAGCAGAATTTTGCGCACGGGCCTTCCTCGGACAACCGGGTCACGCCATGATAGCCCCGCTATACGGCCTCGGTACGGGCTAATTTGTTACAGAGTGTAACCACCGGCACCGAAGTTACAGCCATGGCCCTTCGTGCGAAAGCTCATGCGTCACGGCCATACCGACAATATCCATGCACAAGATTCATCGTCGGAACCGTAACTCCGGGCATCCCGGTGACATCACCCTTGATGGTGTGCCGGCAACAACCTCATTCCAGCCACTTCGACCCGGCCGCCTCGGCCAGCGCAAAAGCCTGGGTGCCCCCGCCGACCATGCCCGAATAACGCGAGAAAAACAGATAGCCATCGAAGGGCGCCACAATTTCCTCGATGATTTCATAGGTGTACATGTCGACGACCTGACCGAGCTTGGTGCCACCGGCAATCAGTTGACCGAGTTGTTCGGGCTCCTCGTAAAACGATTCGAGATAGCCGCTGTTTTTCGGGCGCAGCTCACGCCTGGCCTTGGTATCGAAATCAATCTGCCGCGGCGGTTTTGAAACGCCCTCGATCATGCCGAGATGGCACATCATGCCTTCCAGGCCGCGCTTCATCATCGCGGTGTAGTACTGCGAGGCTTCCGGTCCAAGATAACAGCCCCCGACTTCGGGATTCACCGCCGGAATGCCGCGCGAATTGAGATAGTGCGCGGCCGCGCCAGCAAACTCGTTCTCATGCACAAACGGTGCACCGAAAGCACGCGCCAGCGCCACGTTTTTCCGCTTCAGATCCTCGGGCGCTTTGCTGTTGTGGTCCACCCTGGCCTGAAGCCGCCCGCCGCTGCCGCCAGAATGGAAATCGATCAGCGCATCAACATGATGCAGCACGTTCTCCGTAATCGTGGCTGCAATCATCTGGGTTGTATTGCCGCGCGCGTTGCCCGGATACACTTCGTGCAAGTCGGTCCGGCCATGCTGTTCCGGTGTCAGGCGGCCGAACCCGGCGGTGGCCATGGGGTTTGCCACAGGCACCAGCACAATCCGGCCTTTCAGTTTCGCGGTATCCAGTGCATGAACGAATTCACGTATGGCCATCGTCGCCAGGAATTCGTCGCCATGGGTGTTGGTAATGATGCCGAAAGTCGGTCCCGGGTGCCTGCCGGTAATCACATGCAGCGGTATGGCCAGAGTCGCGCCATTGAGCATGGTGGTGACCGGCATGCGGGTAAACCAGCGGCCTTCGGGTTGGTCCTTCCACAACGGAATGGGATCAGGATTCAAGATGTGTCCTCTTTGCTTGCGTCGATCTAGAAACGGAATACCAGGGAGGGTTCGTCCATGCGATCGCGCGGTTTATGAATGCGTGCAGCCATGGCCAGCGCATACGGCGCCGCCTCAAGAAGTATCTGCATCTGGCGCTCATCCAGACGCAGGCCGGCTCGATGCGCCATGGTTTCCACGTGTGCGCGCGTTGCCGCATCCAGTTCCACCGCCCCCGGTTCGTTGGCCCGGGTATCCACCGCCGGCGGCAGGGCACCGGGAACCAGCGCAGGACGACGCAGGTGCCAGTCAGTCGCCAGCTGGTAGGCGTGGCCCGTACGCAGCACTTGCGCATCGCCCGACGGACGCGCCAGCAGTTGCAGTCCCAGCGGCAATCCGCTCTTCGAAAAACCGCAGGGCAGCACCAGCGCCGGTGTGCGCGCAACATTGGATGGCGTGAAGGCATTGGAGCGCTGCCAGAAGTTGAGCGTCTTGTGTGCATCCAGTCGCGGTGCAGGACCGAAACCACAGGTCAGTAACACATCATATCGCTCGACCAGCGGCTTCATTTCCGCCAGATATCGCCGGTGCTCACGCAATGCCTGGACATAATCCGCAGCCTGGAACAGGCAGGCGGGCAGGATTCGCCCGAGAAAGTCGCGACCAAAATCACCGGGGCGCGCCGCCAGCTGATCCTGGTGAATCGCGAAAATTTCGGTCTCCGCAATGATGACCTTGATATCGAGTCCGTCCATCATCGGCCGCGCACGACAGTCCTCGACTTTTGCACCCAATCGGGTAAACGTGCGGATCGCCTCATCCAACGCAGCGGCATGCTCCGGGTGCGCCGGCAAATCCTCTTCCCAATAGTGGCGAAGCACGCCGACCTTCAAACCACGAATGTCGGGATTCAGCGCGGCGTGAAAATCGGGGATGTCCTGCTTGATGCTGCCCGCGTCCTGCGCATCGTAGCCGGCGATGGCCTGCAGCAGCAGCGCACAATCCTCCGCGCTGCGCGCCATCGGTCCGCAGTGATCGAAGGTAAAGGAATTGGGAATCACGCCGGCGCGGCTGACCAGCCCGTAGGTCGGCATCAGTCCGGTAATTCCGCAGAACGAAGCAGGACCGCGAATCGACCCGCCGGTATCGGAACCCAGCGCCGCCGGGGTCATTCCTGCGGCCAGCGCAGCGCCGGCACCACTGGACGAACCGCCGGTGAAATGGGCTGTATTCCATGGATTGCGCGACGGCGGCCATGGCAGGTCAAACGACGGCCCGCCATGCGCGAACTCGTGTGTCTGGAGTTTGCCGAGCAATACTGCGCCGGCATCGCGCAACCTGCGCGTAGCCGTCGCATCCCGGTCGGGAATGTTGTCGATGCAGATCCTGGAGCCGCCGGAAGTCAGGATGTCTTTTGTGTTGTAGATGTCCTTCAGCGCGAAAGGAATGCCATGCAGCGGACCGCGATAGTCGCCACGGGTGATTTCCTTCTCGGCCGCGCTCGCCTGCGCGCGCGCCAGATCTGCGGTAACAGTAATGTAGGCATTGAGCTGTGTATCCAGCTCGGCGATACGCGCCAGCATTGCCTCCGTCAGATCGACCGGAGACAGTTTTTTAGCCTGAATCAGCTTTGCTGTTTCAGCAATGCCGAGGAAGTGCAGATCGGGTACGGTCATGTGACTCGATGGAAAAAAATTAATGGGCAAGCATTCGAAGCTTGCCACATTTTCAATCGACGGTCGCCCCCGACGCCTTCACCAGCTTGCCCAGCTTGGTGATGTCTGCGCGCAAATGTTCCGTAAACTTTGCCGGCGTCATCATCACCGGCGCCGCACCGTAACCAGCCCAGGTCTCCTTGATCTTCGCCAGACCGAGCATTTTGCCGATTTCACCGTTCAGTTGCGCAACAATGTCTGCTGGCATGCCTGCCGGTCCCATCAGACCGCTGTAGAGCATGATCTCGAAACCCTTCAGGGTCTCTGACATTGCCGGAACATCGGGTAGCACCGGGGAACGGGTCAAGCTCGTTACCCCCAGCGCACGCAGCCTGCCGGACTTGATTTGCGACAAGGCCGCCGGAGTGGTCGCAAAGCTGATCGAGGCCTCTCCACCCAGCACCGCCGCCACTGCCGGTGCACTGCCTTTATACGGGATATGCACCATCTTGATGTTACCCATCGTTTTCAGCGTTTCTCCCGACAGATGCAGTATCGTGCCGTTGCCCGAGGAAGCATAGTTGATTTCGTTAGGGCGCGCTTTCGCCAAAGCCACGAGCTCGGCAACGGATTTCACCGGCAGGGATGGGTGCACAATCAGGATCAGCGGCGTCTGCGCGACCATCGCTACCTGCGAGAAATCCTGTACCGAATCAAAAGGCAATTTGGAATACAGCGACGCGTTGATGGCATGGGTGGTGACGTCGGTAAAGTACAGGGTATAACCGTCTGCCGGAGATTTCGCGACGGCTGCCGCAGCCAATGTCGTGCCTGCCCCCGGGCGGTTGTCCACAACAAACTGCTGCCCCTGAGTCGCGCTCAGATGCTGCACGATCACCCGCGCCAGGCCGTCGGAAATGCCTCCCGGCGGAAACGGCACCACAACACGAACGGGACGAGTGGGATATTGTTGCGCCCCGGCGGGGCCTGCGGTGACGAATAGTGATAGTGCAGCGCCTATCGCAAGAAAGGCGTAAACGCGCGTTGGACTGTTCATGAAAACTCCCGGGATGTGTTGCGTTCGTGTCAATTGAGTCGAATCACACCGTAGAAGAGCAACAAGCATACCATGTGAAAATTGCGCTTTGACGAACATTACCATCGACGCATGCTTCGATGCAGTGCGGGGCGCGGGGACTTCGCACCAATTCAGCGCCCCGCAATTACTTAAACGGGATTCTCGATTTCGATGAATTGGTGTTCCAGGCCAAAGCGCTGCGCCAGGTGCGCACCCAGCGCCTGCACGCCGTAACGTTCCGTCGCATGATGGCCGGCGGCGATGTAGGTCACACCGGATTCCCGCGCCAGATGCACGGTCTGCTCGGAAATTTCGCCGCTCAGATAGGCATCAACACCCTGCGCAATCGCCTCTTCGAACATCCCCTGCGCCCCGCCGGTGCACCAGGCAACGCGGTGCAGCGGTCGCGACGCATCGCCGATCACCAGCGGCGCCCGTCCGAGTTTTTCGCCGATGGTTCGCGTGAACGAGGCCACGGTGCTGCCTTCGGAGACCTTACCCAGGGCCGCGATATCCTGCTCGCCAAACCGCCGGGTCAGCGTCAGGCCGAGCTGCCGCGCCAGCGTGGCGTTATTGCCGATCTCCGGATGGGCGTCGAGCGGCAGATGATAGGCAAACAGGTTGATGTCGTTCTCTATCAGCAGGCCGATGCGCCGACGGCGCATGCCGGTAATGCGGGCGTCTTCGCCGCGCCAGAAATAACCGTGGTGAACAATCAGCGTATCGGCGCCGTCCGCGATGGCCGCTTCGATCAGCGCCGCGGATGCGGTGACGCCGGTAACAATGCGGGTGATTTCGCTGCGCCCTTCCACCTGCAGACCGTTTGGGCAATAATCACGAAAATCATGCACTTGCAGGTAATCGGCAAGATAGTTATCGAGTACGGCGCGTTCCATCCCATTCACCCATCTTCAGCAAAAAGTCATTGTAACCGCGCGACTGCGGACCCTTCATGCGAAAACTCTGGCTCCTGTTCAGCCAAACCGCGACGATCTGCCTCGCCGCCCTGTTCGTAATCGGCACGCTGCGTCCGGACCTGCTCAACGGCATGCCGCAGAACGCCGTGATCACCGTCGGCCAGCAAACGACCGAAGCCGGCGGTGCCGCGCCGCGCGCCGGCTCGTACAGCGATGCCGCGAAAAAAGCCATGCCCGCCGTGGTCAACATCTACACCATGAAGGCGGTCAAGGTGCAGCAGCACCCCCTGCGCGAAGACCCGCTGTTCCGCTTTTTCTTCGGCGAGCAGCCGGAAGCGCAGGCCCAGCCGAACACCAATCTGGGTTCCGGCGTCATCGTCAGCGAATCGGGTTACATCCTGACCAACAGCCATGTGGTCGAAGCCGCCGATGGCATCGAAGTGGCGCTGACCGACAACCGTCGCGTCACCGCCAAAGTCGTGGGCACCGATCCGGAATCCGATCTCGCCGTGCTCAAGATCGATCTGCCCAAATTGCCGGCCATTACCTTCGGGGCGCCGGACAGCGCACGCATCGGTGATGTGGTGCTGGCGATCGGCAATCCCTTCGGCGTCGGCCAGACTGTCACGCTGGGCATCGTCAGCGCACTTGGCCGCAGCCAGCTCGGCATCAATACCTTCGAGAATTTCATCCAGACCGACGCCGCGATCAATCCCGGCAACTCGGGCGGCGCGCTGGTCGATACCAGCGGCAACCTGATCGGCATCAACACCGCAATCTATTCAAGAACGCCGGGCGGTGCATCGCTGGGCATCGGATTTGCCATCCCGGCAGGCACCGCCAAAACGGTGATGGAGCAGATCATCGAAACCGGCTCGGTGCAGCGCGGCTGGATCGGCGTCGGCGTTCAGGACATGACGCCGGAAATCGCCGAATCGTTCAAGATCCCCGGTACCCGCGGCACGCTGATCACCGAAGTATTCCGCGGCACGCCGGCTGATCGCGGCGGAGTCAAGG
>JBIIZE010000204.1:0-4561 GCA_044346435.1 Burkholderiales bacterium | reverse complement strand
GACACGGGGGTTTTTGTCGTGGGGGGGGTGGCCGCCCACGCCGCCCCCGACTCGGCCTCGATGCTCAACCTGATCGCCGCGCTCAAACCCGGCAGCGAAACAACGCTGCGCCTGATGCGTGAAGCCAAGGCGGTGGAATTGCGCGTAACCGTGGGCAAACGCCCGCCGAAACAGGCGCGCAAGGAATAATTCCGGAACCCGGCGGATGCCGGCGCCGCTCAGGCGTCGGTCGGCGGACTGAAGCTGTCTTCGGCAGCCGGTGCGCGCGGCGGCACAAAGCGCGCGGCAATCAGACCCACCTCAAACAGCAGGCACATCGGCACCGCGAGCAGGAGTTGCGACACCACGTCCGGCGGCGTCACCACCGCGGCGATGACAAATGCGATGACGATGAAATAGGGCCGCGCCTCGCGCAGCTGCTCGATGGTCACCAGCCCCATGCGGGTGAGCATCACGACGACGATCGGCGTCTCGAAGGTGAGGCCGAAGGCGAGGAACATCGTCAGTACGAAATTCAGGTAGTTCTCGATGTCCGGCGCCACCGAGATGCTTTTCGGCGCGATCTGGTTGATGAAATGGAACACCGTGTTGAACACGAAGAAATAACAGAACGCGATGCCGATGACGAACAGCAGCGTGCTCGCCACCACCAGCGGCAACACGAAACGCTTTTCGTGGTTGTAAAGGCCGGGCGCCACAAACGACCAGGCCTGGAACAGTGTAAACGGCAGCGTGATCATGAAAGCGACCATCATCGCCACCTTGATCGGCACCAGGAACGGCGTGATCACGCCGGTGGCGATCATTTTCGAACCTTCGGGCAGCGCGCTCATCATCGGCGTCGCCAGCAAATCGTACAACTCGGAAGAAAAAGGAATCAGCGCCACCAGCACCACCGCGAAAACGATCAGCGCGCGCAGCAGGCGGTCGCGCAGTTCGATCAGGTGGGAGATGAAGGTGTCTTCGGTCATCAGGGATGCAGTCCGGCGGTTCAGGCCTTTTTGGCCTCGCCTGCCGTCGCAGCGGAATCGGCCGGCGGCAGCGCTTCTGCCGCGGCAAGGGCTTTTGCAGTCTCTGCCGGTGAAACCGCTGCCTGCGTATCGCCGGCAATCTTGTTGAGGTCGGATTCCACCGCACCGACTTCCTGCTTCATCGACTGCTCGAGCGAATTCGCGGTGTCCTGGATGTTGGCCTGCAGCTTGCGCAGATCATCGAGCGCCATTTCGCGGCTGATATCGGATTTGACGTCATTGACGTAACGCTGCATGCGTCCGAACAAAAGGCCGACCGTGCGCGCCACCTTGGGCAGGCGCTCGGGGCCGATGACGATCAGCGCCACAACGGCAATGACCATCAATTCGGAGAAGCCGATGTCAAACATGAATAAACCGCGTGAAGGGTAAGCAGTGAGGGGTGAGGTGGACGGTATTACTCCTCGCGCTTCACGCCTGACGCCTTACGACTTGGTGGTTTCCTTGCGGACTTCGGCGTCGATGGTTTGTCCGGTCGACGGCGGAATTTCGGCAGCCTTGCCGTCTTCGGCGCCCTTCATGCCTTCCTTGAAACCCTTCACCGCGCCGCCGAGATCGGAGCCGATGTTGCGCAGTTTCTTGGTGCCGAAAATCAGTACCACGACCAGCAACACGATCAACCAGTGCCAGATGCTGAATGAACCCATAACACGCTCCTGTTGACCCGCTCAGCTGAGCGGGGAATTTGCAATCTGCAGACGCAGCGGCTTACGACGGTTTGCGCGCGGCTTTTTCCGCGATGCCCGACTGCCCTTCGCGCCGCTGCAGTTCGTCCAGCACGTCCTGCGGACCCGCGCCGTGCCAGGCCAGCAGCACCATCGTGTGAAACCACAGATCGGCCGTTTCGCGGATGACGTGCAGTTTATCACCCTCCTTTGAGGCCAGCAGGGTCTCGGTGGCCTCCTCCAGCACTTTGCGCAGGATGGCATCCTCGCCCTTGGCCATCAGGCTGGCGACGTAGGACGTCCCGGCGTCCGCGCCCTTGCGCGCCGCAATGGTCTCGCCCAGCTTCAGCAATAGGTCTTTGTCAGCCATGTTGTTCAATCCGTCATTTGCCGTAGATCGACTTCGGGTCCTTCAAAACCGGATCGGTTTCGACCCAGTTGCCGTCGCGCAGTTCCAGGAAAAAACAGCTGTGCCGCCCGGTGTGGCAGGCAATGCCGCCGACCTGCTCCACCTCGAACAGCACCACGTCCTGATCACAGTCGGTGCGGATCGCGAGCACTTTCTGCACATGCCCCGACTCTTCACCCTTGCGCCACAGCTTCTTGCGCGAGCGCGACCAGTAATGCGCCTCAAGGGTTTCCGCCGTGCGTTGCAGGGCCTCGCGGTTCGCCCAGGCCACGGTCAGCACGCGGCCGGAAGCAGCCTCCTGCGTCACCACCGGGATCAACCCTTCAGCGCTCCAGTTTATGCGGTTCAGCCAGTCGGAAGCCATGGTCTCGGATGCGCCCAAGGGGACGCCTCGATGAAATTTATAACTTATTGATTTTAATAAATTATTTTAACGACTACAAGCGCACTTCAATACCGCGCCCGGCCATATGCGCCTTCGCCTGGCGCACGGTGAATTCGCCGTAGTGAAAAATGCTCGCCGCCAGAACCGCGTCCGCACCGCCGATGGTCACGCCGTCGGCCAGATGATCGAGGTTGCCGACACCGCCGCTGGCGATGATCGGAATGTCCAGTGCCGATGAAAACGCGTGAGTCAGCTCAAGGTCAAACCCCACCCTCGTGCCGTCGCGATCCATGCTGGTCAGCAGGATTTCGCCGGCGCCCATCGCCTGCATTTTTTTGCCCCACTCCACCGCGTCGAGACCGGTCGCCTTGCGACCGCCGTGGGTGAACACTTCCCAGCGCAAGGGTCCGTCGCCGGGAACGCGTTTGGCATCCACCGCGACAACAATGCACTGCGAGCCGTAACGGCCGCTGGCATCGGCAACGAGCTGCGGATTCTGCACCGCGGAAGTATTGATGCTGACCTTGTCCGCGCCGGCGTTGAGCAGGCGCCGCACGTCATCGACCGCGCGCACGCCGCCGCCGACGGTCAGCGGGATGAATACCTGCGCCGCCACGGCTTCGATGATGCTGAGGATCAGCCCACGGTCGTCGCTGCTGGCGGTGATGTCGAGAAAAGTGAGTTCATCGGCGCCCTGATCGTCATAACGTCTGGCGATCTCCACCGGATCACCGGCGTCCTTGAGTTCGACAAAATTGACGCCCTTGACCACGCGGCCGGCGGTGACATCGAGACAGGGAATGATGCGTTTGGCGAGGCCCATGGGCAGACCGGTGATTGGTAAATAGTGACTGGTTACTGGTAAATAAGTGTGGGTAATGGAGCAAGGGATAAACCGCAAACAACGCCCTTCGTTTACCAATTACCAGTAACCAATCACCAATTACCCTGCTTTGGACAGTTTGTCGGCGAGCTTCTGCGCTTCGGCGAAGTTCAGCGCGCCTTCATACACTGCACGTCCGGTAATGGCACCCATGATGCCTTCGGATTCGACGGCGCAGAGTTTCTCGACGTCCTTGAGATCGGTAATGCCGCCGCTGGCGATCACCGGCACGCTGAGCTGGCGCGCCAGATTGACCGTCGCGTCGATGTTGACGCCGGTGAGCATGCCGTCACGGCCGATGTCGGTATAGATCACCGCTTCAACGCCGTAGTCCTGGAATTTTTTCGCGAGATCGACAACATCATGTCCGGTCATTTTCGACCAGCCGTCTACAGCGACCTTGCCGTCCTTGGCATCGAGCGCGACGATGATGTGGCCCTGGAACGCAGTGCAGGCGTCCTGCAGGAAACCCGGTGTCTTCACCGCAGCTGTGCCGATGATGATGTAGCTGATGCCGGCATCGATATAGGTCTCGATGGTGTCGAGGTCGCGGATGCCGCCGCCCAGCTGGATCGGCAATTCGGTGCCAAGCGACTTAACGATGCTGCGGATCGCCGCTTCGTTCTTCGGCTTGCCGGCAACGGCGCCGTTGAGATCAACGACGTGCAGGCGACGCGCCCCCTGGGCCAGCCATTGTTTGGCCATGGCGCCGGGGTCTTCGGAAAAAATCGTGGCGTCGTTCATGTCGCCCTGTTTCAGGCGCACGCACTTGCCGTCCTTCAAATCGATGGCAGGAATGATCAGCATGGAATTAAACGAATTGCGAAGCCGGGTTTGGTCGGATGAGTGGGCGACGGGAAAACCGGATCAGGGTGTCATCTGCAAATGCGTTGGAGTGATGGCAATAATACTACAGCGCCTGCGGTTGCCACGCCACAAAGTTTGCCAGTAATTGCAGGCCGGCCGTATGACTTTTCTCCGGATGGAACTGCACCGCAAACAGGTTGCCGCGCGCAGCCGCGCAGGCAAAACGGAAAGGATAGGCGCTCCAGCCGGCGATCAGGGAGGGATCCGCCGGTTCGGGATAATAGCTGTGGACAAAATAAAAGCGGCTGCGATCGGCAATACCCGCCCACAGCGGGTGTTGGATCGCCTGCTCGACCTCGTTCCAGCCCATATGCGGCACCT
>JBIIZE010000217.1:0-4362 GCA_044346435.1 Burkholderiales bacterium | reverse complement strand
GCCGGAATACACCGCGCTGTTGCTGATGGGCCTGTTTGTGCTGGCCTATATGAGCGGCGGCTCGATGCTGAAGACGCTCGCAATGGCCGTTTTCGGCCTGCTGCTGGGCATGATCGGCATCGACGTGATGAGCGGTTACACGCGCTTCAGTTTCGACATTGTCGAGCTGGGTGACGGCGTCGGCATTGTGCCGGTGGCAGTCGGCCTGTTCGGCATTTCGGAAATCCTGCTGACTGCAGGGCAGGCGGATCCGCCCAAGGTTCAGCAGCCGACGTTGCGCCAGCTGGTGCCGACCAAAGCCGATCTCAAGCTGTCGGTCGGCCCGATCATGCGCGGCAGTCTGCTCGGTTTCCTGATCGGCATCATTCCCGGTTCGGCGCACATCATTTCTTCGTTCGTGTCGTACGGCATTGAACGCCGGCTGTCGAAACATCCGGAGCGTTTTGGCAACGGCGCGATTGAAGGCGTTGCGGGTCCGGAGTCGGCCAACAACGCGGCGGCGACCGGGGCCTTCGTGCCGATGCTGGCGCTGGGTATCCCGACCGGTCCGGTCACTGCGGTGATGCTCGCGGCGATCATGGTCCACGGTATTCTGCCGGGTCCGATGCTGATTCAGCAGCAGCCCGATCTGTTCTGGGGTTTTGTTGCGAGCATGTATGTCGGTAACGTCGTGCTGCTGGTGCTGAACCTGCCGATGGTCGGCCTGTTCGTGAACCTGCTGCGCATTCCCTATGCCTATCTGTATCCCTGCATTCTCGCGTTCTGCATTCTCGGCTGTTACTCCGTGAGCAACAGTACGATGGATGTGTGGATCATGCTGGTGATGGGGGGTGTCGGTTATGTGTTGCGCAAGTTCGGTTATGACCTTGCGCCGGTGGCACTGGGGCTCGTGCTGGGGCCTATGCTGGAGCTGTCGCTGCGCCAGTCGCTGGCGATGAGCGGCGGTGATTACATGATTTTCCTGCAGCGGCCGATTGCGGTGACGATGCTGGTGCTGGGTCTGATGCTGTTGGGTCTTGCTTTGAAGCCGTTGATCTTCAAGAGCAAGGACTGGCGTTCCAGCGTGGGTCTGGATGAATCGATAGATTGATTATAAGTGTTTGATTATAAAGTAATTATTAAGAGGCTTTGTGGCGTGCTCATGGTGTCTGCCGCTTGCGCGGTGACCGCGCACGCCGCAGACGCGCCACTGAGCGGCGGGCCTTATGTGCCGACGCCTCAGCAGGTGGTTGATGAAATGCTGCGCATCGCCGGGGTCACTGCGCGCGACTTCGTGGTTGATCTGGGGTCGGGGGACGGGCGCATCGTCATCACCGCGGCACAGAAATTCGGCGCGCGCGGTCGCGGTTATGACATTGATGCATCGATGATCGAGCGCAGCGCCGCAAACGCGCGCAAGGCTGGTGTCGAGCAGCAGGTCAGCTTCCGCGAGGAGGATGTGCTCAAGGCCGATATTCGCGAGGCGACCGTGGTGACGCTCTACCTGTTGCCGGCGATGATGAACGAGCTGCGGGCCAAGCTCCTGCGTGAACTCAAGCCTGGCACGCGCGTGGTATCCCATGATTTTGATTTCATCAACTGGAAACCGGACCGGTCGGTCAGTATCGACTTGAACGAGAAATACGACATCAGCGGTTCATGGAGTTCGGTGATTCATCTTTGGACGGTTCCGCAACCGGGCGCGCGTTGAGCGCCACAGCCACCCCTGACGGCAAAACGCAGCCGTCCTTCGTATTTCTGATGAGTGTTCTGCTGGCCGGGCAGAGCATTGGCACCATGGGCACCACGATGATTCCCGCCGTTGCCCCGAAGGTGGCGCAAACCTACGGCATTTCTTCGGCGCTGGTCGGTTACCAGATCAGCATGCTCGCCTGCGCGATGATCGTTTCGCTGGCTTTCGGCAGCAAATTCAACAGCCGCTGGGGCTCGACCCGGATGCAGCAGATCGGTCTGTCGCTGGTGGCGGTCGGCGGGCTGATTGCGATCCTGCCGCATGTGGCGTTTTTCTTTCTTGCGTCGATTGCGTTGGGCCTCGGCTACGGCGCGCTGACGCCGTCGGCTTCGAATCTGTTGCTGCGCTTTACGCCGGCGGACCGCCGCAACCTGATTTTTTCGCTGAAGCAGACCGGCGTTCCGCTCGGCGGCATCGGCGCCGCACTCATTACACCCGCGGTGGCGGTGCACTTCGGCTGGCAGTGGGCGATTGCCGGCAACTCTCTGGCGCTGTTCATTCTGGTGCTGATCATGGGGCGTGCGCGACCCTACTGGGATGCGGATCGAGATCCCAAGGCGCCGATCGGCGGCAATCCCTTCAGTGGCGTGATGGCCATCTGGCGACATCCGGCCTTGCGCGGGTTGTCGATCTGCGGCGGCTGTTTTGTGGTCGTCCAATTCGGCATCTCCACCTTTACCGTGATCCTGTTCAACGAAGAACTGGGCTGGGACCTGATTGCCGCGGGATTCGTGCTGACCGCTGCGCAGGTTGGCGGTGTCGCCGGACGCCTGTTCTGGGGATGGATGGCGGATCGCCTGGGCAACGCATTCGCATCCATGGTCATCCTTGGGGTGGTCATGGTGGTCTCCTCGTTGCTGTGTATTGCATTGACGCCGCAATGGCCGATGGCAGGGGCCTGCGCGCTGTTTTTTGTCATGGGTTCCACCGCCAGCGGCTGGAACGGCGCTTTCCTTGCGGAAATCGCACGTATCGCGCCGCGCGAGCAGATCAGTCCTTTGACCGGCGGCGCGCTGGTCTACGTCAATACCGGCAAGGCCATCGGTCCCATCGCCTGCGCCAACGTTTTTCTGCTGACCGGTGATTACACGCTGACCTTTGCGTTATTGTCGGTTCCGGCTGCCATTGGATTGTGGTACGTCTGGTCGGCGCACCGCAGTCTCGAAATCCATCGCTGACACCGTTGTCCTGAACAAGCCGCGCAAGACCACCGCACCCCCTTGGGGCAAGGACACAGGGTCATGCACGAAGTGAATGCGCTTTTGCCTTTTCACCGTCATCGCAGTGCATGAATCATGGGCACGATGCTTGCTTTTATGCCAATGAGGATTTTAATCAGGGGTATTTAATGAAAACGTTTGCATCGTCGTTGTATCTGGGTTGTTCAGTATTGATGTTGGCTTCCGGCGGTTTGGCGCAGGCACAACAGTTTCCGGCCAAGCCGATGAAGCTGATCGTGCCTTTTGCCCCCGGCGGGCCCAATGACATTCTGGGGCGCCTCGTCGGGCAGAAACTGACCGAGCAGTGGGGGCAGCAGGTGATTGTTGAAAATCGCGGTGGTGCCGGCGGCACCATTGGTCTTGAGGCTGCGGCACGACTGCCCAAGGACGGTTACGGCATCGCCATGGGCGGAACCAGCAATCTCGCGGTTGCCCCCAGTCTGTATGAAAAACTGTCTTACGATCCGGTCAAGGATTTCACGCCGGTGATCAACGTGGCACTGGTACCGTATGCACTGGCGATCAATCCGACAGTGCCCGCAAAAACGGTCAAGGAACTGGTGCCGATTGCCGCGAAAAAGGCCGGCTTTCTCAGTTATGGATCATCAGGCATGGGCAGCATGTCGAGCCTCGCCGCTGAACTGTTCAATGCGATGGCGAAAACCGACGTCCTGCATGTGCCGTACAAAGGCACGGCCCCGGCGCTGACGGATGTTGTCAGTGGTCAGATCGACATGATGTTTGCCGACCTGTCCCTGATCAAGCCGCATGCGGCGGTGGGCAAATTGCGCGCCGTTGGCGTGACCAGTGTAAAACGGGTGGTTTCCTCGCCGGAAATTCCCACCATCGCGGAATCCGGTTTGCCCGGCTATGACATTTCGCCGTGGTTTGGCGTCGTGGCTCCCGAAGGCATACCGAGACCCGTGGTAACCCGCCTGAATACTGCAATTGCCGCCAGTTTGAAATCGCCCGATGTGATCCAGCGCCTGGGCGCTCTGGGTTATGAGCCGATTGGCGGTACGCCGGAGCAGTTCACCGCGACGATCAAATCCGATATCGGTAAATACGCCAAGATCGTCAAAACGGCCGGCATCAAGGCCGACCTGTAACCGGGGTAAGGCTGCAGCGGCAGTTACAACGCCGCTGCAAGCCGTCCGGCAATTCTTCCGGTCACCACGCATTCGGCAATATTGCCGCCGGACAGATACAGATGGCCGAAGGAACTGCCGCATTCGCCCGCAGCATAGAGCCGCGGAATCGGTTTTCCGTAAACATCGATGATGCGCGATTGCGCGTCGTGCACCGGGCCGCCCTGGGTATTGGAGATCACCGCCCACATGGTTGAGCCGTAGAACGGTGCTTTGACGATGGGAACCATGCTGCCGGCGGGTCGTTCGAAATCGGTATCCT
>JBIIZE010000216.1:0-4365 GCA_044346435.1 Burkholderiales bacterium | reverse complement strand
CAGCACCAGCACCAGCCGGGCACCGACCATCTTCTTGATGGCATCGATTTCTTCGATATCCAGATCCAGCAGCGAAGGCAGTTCGACAATCACCACATCCGCTTCAGTATTGCGAAACTGTGTTGCCGCACGTTCGATGTCCGCACAAAACCCTGCCACCACCAGTCCGCGTCCGCGCCCGGTACGCTGCGCGTCGCCCACCAGCACTGCGCGCAGATTAAGCATCTCCGCAGACTCTTCCGCGGCCGCACCGATGCGATCCATCGACGCTTCCCGCAACTCGCGCAGTTTCTCCGACGGCACCGAAGCAACCGAACTGATCGGGTGTCCGCTGTCGACCAGTTGTTTGATCAGCCGCAGCCGCTCGAGGTCTTCCGCGGCATAAAGCCTGCGGCCGGTGGCACTGACCTGCGGCCCGATCACGCCATACCGGCGCTCCCAAACCCGCAGAGTTTCAACTTGAATACCGGTCAGCCGCGCCGCAACGCCGATGGGATACCTGACCGCAGTCTCTGCAAAAGACTTTGCACCCAGTGTGTTCTGCTCTTCTTTGACGAGACTCATGATTTCAAGGGTTCCTGTTGAATCGTTACTGTACAGGTTGTGAACGGCATTAATCCGGCAAACCCAAGGCAAGCCTTTAATATTGTTCCGTCTATCCTGGACAAAACCCTGAGACAAACCCGTTCATGAACACCCCAAATCCAAATCCCGCCGGTATAGCCGTCGTATTCGGCGCCACCGGCGGCATCGGCAAAGCGCTGGTCGCAGCGCTGTCCCGGGACCCCCGCAATACCGAAGTGCTGGGCTTCAGCCGCAGCGGTCCGCACACCTTTGATCTGACCGATGAAGCCAGCATCGCCGCCGCAGCCGCCCGCATCGCGCAAAGCGGCCAACCCCTGCGCACCGTGATCGACGCCACCGGCGCACTCGCCGCAGAAGGCTGTATCGCCGAAAAAAGCTGGCGTCAGCTCGACCCGGAAACCATGGCCCGCGCCTTTCAGATCAACACCATCGGCCCGGCGTTATTAATGAAGCACGTTCTGCCCCTGCTCCCGCGCGAAGGCAAAAGCGTGTTCGCCACCCTGTCCGCGCGGGTCGGCAGCATCGGCGACAACCAGCTCGGTGGCTGGTACAGCTACCGCGCATCCAAAGCGGCGTTGAACCAGATCGTACGCACCGCAGCCGTCGAACTCCGGCGCAACAATCCGGCCGCCATCTGCGTGGCGTTACATCCGGGAACTGTGGATACGTCCTTCACCCAGCGCTTCGCCAAGACCGGACTGGAAGTGCAGACACCTGAAGTTTCAGCGGGGAAATTACTGGCGGTGATTGATGCGCTAGATGCATCACGCACGGGGACGTTTATTGACCAGCATGGCTACACCATTGAGTGGTGAGCGATAGTTGTAGCGCGCGCTCGGAACTGCTGTTCATGGACAATAATCAAATCAAAAACCAATCACTACTTTTTGACTATGAACTTAACCCCTTCAATTGACGCAAAATCAGCATCTTGGGTCCAGAGAGTCGCCTGATATGCGCGCGCCGACGCCAGCATCATGCTGTCAGCCATTGGCAGGGACAATTCAACACTGAGGCTCGCAGCAGCTAGTGCAATCGCACCGTCCAGATCAACAACGCGCCCCTGCTGCATCAATGCAACCGTCTGTAGCGCGTCGTTCATGCCGCGTTGCTGCAGCACGCGTTTGAACACCTCATACAGGCTGACTGAAGGAACAATCAGGTCCTGGGTCTTCTCGATCGCCGGCGCAAAGAAGCTGGCATTCGGGCCTTCAGCGAAATATTCTAGCCAGCCGGAAGAATCAACAACGTTCACACGCGCTCCGCATCGCGGGGCACATCAGTATCGATCCCCTTCAGGAATCCGCGCATACGTTTCATCGGCTGCACCGGAATCAATTCAATGCGCCCCGAGTAAGCCACAGCCTGCACTTTCTGCCCGGGCGTCAGTTTCATCGCTTCCCTGATCGACTTCGGGATGACAACCTGAAATTTGGGGGAAATGGTCAGTGTTTCCACAGAATCACCATCGATAAGTAGTTTGTAATACGGAAATTATATCGATAATAGAATCACGAGTCGATGATTTGAGATTAAGGATAAATTTACAATAACCATTTGATTTAAATAATAATATTTAAATTTCTCTACCGCTCCCGCCCCGCCTCATGAAACGCCTTGCTGATCGGCGACAGCAGATACTCCAGCACAGTCCGCGTCCCCAGATGAATCTCGGCAGCAACCTGCATGCCGGGCGACAGCGCATACCGCACGCCCTGCGCAACCAGTTCCTGCGAGCCCATGTCGACGATGGTTTTGTAGGTCAGCGGCATAGCCGTGCGGTTGCGACCGATTTCGACTGAAGCGGTTCCCGCACTCTGGTTTTCGCTGGCGTCAGCGCTGATCTGCCGGACGCTGCCGTCGACCATGCCGTATTTCTGGAACTGGAAGGTCGACAGTTTGACCTTGACCGGCTGGCCGCTGCGCACAAAACCGACATCGTCATTGTTGACCCAGACCTCCGCCACAAGCGGCACGTCTTGCGGCACCAGCGTCATCAGGATGGTGCCAGGCGCAGCAACGGTGCCTGCGGTGTGCGTCGCCAGATCCTTGACGATGCCAGCTTGCGGCGCGCGCAGTTCCATCAGCCCGGTGCGATGCACATGTTTGCCGAGCTCCTCTTCCAGCCGCTGCGTCTGCGCCGCCATGTCGATGCGTTCGTTCTGCAACTGCTGCCGGTAATTGGAAGTGATCTGCGCGAGGCGTTTTTCGGCCTGCGCGATTGAGGCGCGCAGGCTGGCAACGTTTTCAGTTTGCGCCTTCAGGTCCTGCGCGCTTTCGATATACAGCCGCATGCGTTCCTGCGCCAGCAGCTTGCCAGCGAAACCTTCTCTCGCCAGTTGCGCCCAGCCATCTGCGGTCTCCTTGTGCATGGGCACCGTCTTCTGCAGCTTGGCTTCAATTTCCTGCGCCGCCTTCAAGTCCTGCTGCGCCTTGATCAGCACAGCTTTTTCGGTATCGACCGCATCCTGGTAGGCCTGCCGGCGCGCGCGATGCTGGGCTTCGACTTGGACCAGCAGGCCGGTATCGTCGCCGGACTGCCGCACGATCGGCGCGCCCTTCATTTCCGCATCGATGCGCCGCAACTGCAGGCGCTTGAGTTTGAGCTCGTTGTCGACGACGCGACGGTCGGCCTCCGTCAGTTGCGGATCCATGCGCATCAGCACCTGCCCCTCCTTCACGCGCTCACCCTCGCGAACGAGGATCTCCTTGACGATGCCGTGCTCCAGGGGCTGCACGATGCGCAGATAGGATTGCGGCACCAGCTTGCCGGTGGCCACCGCGACGATGTCGAGCCGTCCAAAACAGGCCCACAACAGCAGCAGCGCAAAAAACAGCAGCAGGGTTTTCATCAGCAGGCCGGCAAAAGGCGGCGGCGGCGATTGCCGGATGCGCAGCAACAGTGGCGCGAAGTCCTGCGGGGTGACCTGTTTCACCTGCCAATAGTCGCGGATCGCCATGTCGGGATCAGCTCAGCCGGACCATGCCTTCCTGCAGGCCGGAGAACTCCCGCAGGCCCTGGGCCTCAGCGCCGAATCCCGGCGCACCGATGATCTGCTGCGCCGAAGCCACACCGATGCCGGTGAATCCGTTATTGCGGGCATACCAATACGCCAGATCACCGCCCAGCGCGACATCATCGGCGCCCGACAGATGAAATTGCGTCAGCGCATCTCCCAGCGCCCACTGGCTCAATCCCGGATTGACCGCCTGAGCCGCATCAAAGGCACTCACCATGCCGAGAAAATCAAAGTTCTGCACCCGCCGGTTGTAAAGCGGATCGGCAGCACTGGCATCGAAGGCGTCGGTGGCATCCAGAATGACCTGGAGATTGAGCAGGCTGCTGTTGCCGACATACCAGTCCTTGAAGACAACCTTGTCGTCTGCACCGGCATTCAGCACCAGATCGTTGTCGCTGCGCGACAACGAAAGATCGGAATAACGCAGACCGCCGCCAAGCGAAAGCGTGTTTTCCGCATCACCGCCGGAGTAAACGGTATCCACACCGCCACCGGCATTAAAGGCAACGATGTTGTGACCGTCCCCCGTATACAGGCTGTCGTTGCCGTTGCCGCCGATGAACAGATCGTTGCCGTCACCGCCGGTGGCGATATCATCGCCCGCGCCGCCGGAGAACAGGTTGTTGCCCTCGCCGTCAGTGAGGATGTCAGCACCTCCCTGGCCTTCAATCAGGGTATTGCCGATCTGCCCCAGCAGTTCGGAGGCGTCATTGTCACCCCGCAGCAGGCCCGGCATGTCCACCAACTGCATCGCCTGCGA
>JBIIZE010000215.1:0-4366 GCA_044346435.1 Burkholderiales bacterium | reverse complement strand
ACTTGAACAGCTTGCGGATCAGGCCTTCCATCAGATCCTGGATTTCGCGCTCACCGAGGAAAGACGTTTCAATATCGATCTGGGTAAATTCCGGCTGGCGGTCAGCGCGCAGGTCTTCGTCGCGGAAGCACTTGACGATCTGGTAATAACGGTCGTAACCGGCCACCATCAGCAGTTGCTTGAACAGCTGCGGCGATTGCGGCAGCGCATAGAACTGACCGTCATGCATGCGCGAAGGCACCAGAAATTCGCGGGCGCCTTCAGGCGTGGATTTGTAAAGCATCGGGGTTTCGATGTCGATGAAACCGTTATCGTCCAGATAATTGCGGACGGCGCGCGCCGCCTGGTGGCGCAGTCGCATGTTCTTCTGCATCTGCGGACGACGCAGGTCAAGGAAACGGTACTGCAGGCGGACGTTCTCCGACAACTGCTCGTCGTCCATCATGAACGGCGGCGTCTGCGATGCATTGAGCACTTCCATTCCCGTGGCCAGTATTTCAATTTCACCGCTGACCAGATTGCTGTTCACCGTGCCCGCCGGCCGCTCGCGAACCTTGCCTTCGATACGGACCACGAACTCATTGCGCAGGCTGTTGGCAACCTGGAAGGTCTCCGCACGGTCAGGATCACAAACAACCTGAACCAGGCCTTCGCGGTCTCGCAGGTCAATGAAAATCACCCCGCCGTGATCGCGACGGCGGTGTACCCAGCCACAAATTGAAACGGTCTGGCCGAGGTATTTGCGGTCAATCAGACCGCAGTAGTTGGTGCGCATGGACATGGTTATTGATTTCAGTGAATTATCTGGATTTTGCCGGGTTGCCGCCGGTGGCAACTACGCCCATCGAAACGATGTATTTGAAAGCGACATCAACGGGAATGTCGATCTCGATGGCGTCTTCGCGCCGCACGTAAAAATAGAAGCCGTTCACCGGACTCGGGGTTGTCGGAATGAACACGGCGACATGATCTTCGGGCAGCCGGCTTGCAATCTCCGGCGGTACATTGGTTTGAAACGCCAGTGACCACGCCTGCGGATGCGGATAACGCACCAGCAGCACCTTGCGAAAGGCATGACCGGTGCCCGAGAACAGCGTGTCGCTGACCTGCTTGACGCTGTTGTAAATCGAGCTGACCACCGGGATGCGCGCCAGGATGCCTTCCCACAAGCGCACCAGGCGCTGTCCAAGCATGTTCGCAGTGATCATGCCGGTAAAAAGCACGATTAGCACCGTCAGGATGACCCCCAGACCGGGCACATGAACACCGAGCCAGCTTTCCGTCAGGAATGACTGCGGCAGCAATTGCAGCGTCTGGTCGAGGGTGCCAACCAGAAGATTGAGCACCCACAGCGTAATCACCAGCGGCACCCAGATCAGCAGGCCGGTAATGATGTAACTCTTGATGGAGGATTTTTTGAACATGAAGGTGACTGTCGCGCAATCCAGGGGTCTGCGCGTTTGCGGCGAAGATCAGCGCGGCGGAGTTTGCAATCTCCGTCCGCAGCCGCTCATGGCGTCAATTAATTACAGGCAGGACAGGCGCCGGTGCCGCAGGCAGGCTGTTCTGATTTGGCTTCTTCTTTTTTCGCAGACTCGGTCGGCTTGGTGCCGCCCTTGTTTTTGAAATCAGTCGCATACCAGCCACTGCCCTTCAACTGGAAACCGGCCGCAGTCACCATTTTGGCAAGACTGCTTTTGCCGCATTCCGGGCAGTCTTTCAGCGGTGCATCGCTGATGCGTTGGAGGAATTCTTTCTGGAAACCGCAGGCCTCGCAGCGGTATTCGTAAATTGGCATGGCGCACCCCAAAAAGCTAAAAAAGCATTATACCTGAGACGGTTACACCGACTTTCCGCGGATATGGGGGTGCTACCTGGCTCTTTTCAAGGGCTCCCGCCGGCGGCGCTTGGCGCAACGCAACACTCGCGGCACAATCAGGGGTCACGTAGCCTATTGAAGAAAAAGAATTTTTCCGGAAATTCCGCCATGTCCAGCCAGATTCTCGTGCTCAACGCCGGCTCATCCAGCATCAAATTTGCCGTTTTCAACACCGGCAGACCGCTCAAACGCACGGTCCAGGGCATGGTGTCGGGCATCGGCGCTACCGCCGCTTTCTCCGCCCGGGACGACCGCGGCCCGCTGCCGGGCAAACTGCCTCCGGGCACGCTCAACCATGAAGGCGCCCTGGCCTGGCTTTTTACCTGGCTTGAGGATGCCGGCCTCGCGCGCCACCTGATCGGTGCCGGTCATCGTGTGGTCCACGGCGGGGAACATCATGACAAGCCCATCGTCATTGATCAGGCCGGTCTCGACGGACTGCAAGCCCTCACCTCGCTGGCGCCGCTGCACCAGCCCCACAACCTGGCGGCGATCAAAGTGCTGCGTAAACTGCGGCCCGATCTGCCCCAGGTTGCCTGCTTCGACACGGCCTTCCACCGCACCCAGCCTGCAGTCGCCCAGTCGTTCGCACTGCCCCGTGCCGTCACCGAACAGGGTCTTCGCCGTTACGGGTTTCACGGCCTGTCTTACGAACATATCGCGGGCGCTCTGCCTGCGGCACTGGGCGCACGCGCCGATGGCCGGGTCATCGTCGCCCATCTCGGTAACGGCGCCAGCCTGTGCGCCATGCATCAGCGTCGCAGCATCGCCACCACCATGGGCTTCAGCACGCTGGATGGACTCGTCATGGGCACGCGCTGCGGCACGATTGATCCCGGAGTATTGTTTTACCTGATGCACGAACGCAAAATGTCATCCACAGCCGTCGAAGACCTGCTCTACCGGCAATCCGGATTGCTCGGCGTTTCCGGCATCAGCAATGACATGCGCGCACTGCTCGACAGCAGCGATCCGCGCGCTGCGGAAGCCATTGCGCAGTTCGTTTATAGTGCGGCGTTGGAAACCGGCGCACTGGCAGCAGCGCTGGAGGGACTGGATGCGCTGGTCTTCACCGGCGGCATCGGTGAACATGCCGTCGATGTGCGCGCAAAGATCTGCGAAAAACTGCACTGGCTGGGCCTCGAACTCGATCCGGCAGCCAACACCGCCAATGCGCTGCGTATTTCGACAGCCGCAAGCCGGGTCGCCGTCTGCGTCATTCCAACCGATGAAGAAGCCGTGATCGCTGCACACGCCGCGCGACTCCTGCACGCAGGCGACGGCGCATAAAAAAACCGGGCGGTGCCCGGTTTTTCTGTTCGCGACGTTTTAGAACGGAATGTCGTCGTCCATATCGTCAAAGCTGCCGCCGCTTTTCTTCGCCGGTGCCTTCGAAGCACTGCCACCACTTGGCGCCGCAGAGGGTTCACGCATTCCACCACCACCGCCGCCTTCACCACCCCGGCTGCCCAGCATTCGCATCTGATCGGCCCGGATTTCGGTCGTATAACGATCCTGGCCTTCTTTGTCCTGCCATTTCCGGGTGCGCAGAGCCCCCTCGATGTATACCTGCGAACCTTTGCGCAGATACTCGCCGCAGATCTCGGCCAGTTTTCCAAATGCGCTGATACGGTGCCATTCAGTGGCTTCTTTTTTCTCGCCACTGGTCTTGTCCTTCCAGGTCTCCGAAGTGGCAATACTGAAACTCGTCACCGCCTCACCGCTCGGCAGATATCGTGTTTCCGGGTCCTTGCCGAGGTTGCCGATCAAAATCACTTTGTTAACGGAGGCCATGTCGGGTTTTCCTTTTGATTTGAACGCATCAATTAGTGTCAGTAACGCACCCGCCGTCCGGGGCGTTTACGCGTTTTTTACCGGCGGCACGCGCATGCCGAAGGCGAGTATAAGCCAGATCGCCAGCAGCACGGCGTCGAAGGCAATCACCGCGATTGCTCCCCAGTTTTTGTAAAGCACGCCACCCGCCGAAGCGCCGAGGAAGGTGCCGAAAAACTGGATCGTACTGTAGAGGCCGATCGCCGTGCCTTTGGCATGCGCCGGTGCCAAGCGCGTGGTCAACGTCGGCAGCATGGCTTCCAGGGCGTTGAATGGCGCAAAAAATGCCAGCAAAAACAATGACAAAAGCCAGACACTGCCCTGCAGCCAAGGCAACGCCAGGTGGGCAATCAGCAATACGGCAATCGACGCGATGAACCATCGCCGCAGCAGCACCGGGTTACCGGCCTGCAATACCGCCGGCATCATCAGTACAAATGAACCCAGCATGACCGGCAGATAGACCTGCCAGTGCGAAGCCAAGGGCAGGCCGGCGTCGCGCAGACCGAAAGGCACAACAATAAATAAGGCCATCAACACAGCGTGGAGCGCAAAAATGCCCCAGTTCAGCCTCGCCAGTTGCGGATCCGTCAGCACATGCCAGAAGTCTTTTAATGCACGACCGGGTGCCGGCGGATTCTGCGGCGCATCCGG
>JBIIZE010000404.1:0-2710 GCA_044346435.1 Burkholderiales bacterium | reverse complement strand
GCGACGCCGCAGCCTATCGTCGGCCGCTTGTCGCAGGAGATCGGCAAGGCGCTGCAGCAGAAGACGATGCGCGAGCGTTTTAATACGGTGGACCTGACGCCGACCACACCCGAAGGATTTGCCGAGCACATCCGGCGCGAGATTCCGAAGTGGCGCAAAGTGGTTACTGAAGCGAAGATTACATCTCTGTAAATAGTTGTTTATAAACAATAGGTTATGAAACATCTCTCTATAGCGGTTGTTGGCGCCGGTATCGGCGGCCTTGCGGCGGCGACGCTGCTGCGCCGCGCCGGTCATGAAGTGCATGTGTTTGAACAGGCGGCGCAGTTCGCGCGAGTCGGCGCGGGCATCCAGATGGCGCCCAATGCGATGAAGGTGCTGCGCCTGCTGGGTGTTGAAGAGCAACTGGTGAACAAGGCTTTCCAGGCGGACTACGCCTTGAGCCGCGCCTGGGATACGGGTGAGCCGAGCAGTGAGCTGCCGCTGGGTGAATCGGTGGCGAAAGAGTTTGGCGCGCCCTACCTGTTTTTGCATCGCGCCGATCTGCACGCCGCACTCGCGCCGCTGGTGCCCAGCGACAACGTGCACCTGAACATGAAGCTGAAGTTTTTTGATCAGAAGGCGAGCTGCGTTGATCTGCATTTCACCAATGGCGTGATGATCAAGGCCGATGCGGTGATTGGCGCCGACGGCGTGCATTCATTGATCCGCACCCAGATGCTCGGGCCGGAGAAGCCGCGCTTCACCGGCAAGGTGGCCTACCGCACGACTTTTCCGGCATCGCGCATCAAGGGTGTGACGATGGCGCCGGTGCGCACCAAGTGGTGGGGTGCCGACCGGCACATGGTGGTGTACTTCGTGACGCGCAACCGCGATGAATTGTATTTTGTGACCTCAGTGCCGGAGAAGGCGGAGTGGATGACGCCGGAGTCGTGGTCGGCCAAGGGTGACCTTGAAGAACTGCGCGCCGCGTATGCGGGTTTTCATCCGGAAGTGCAGGCCATCCTGCAGGCCTGCCCCGAAGTCTATAAATGGGCGCTGTTCGAACGCGATCCGTTGCCGCGCTGGTCGGAGGGTCGCGTCGCGCTGCTCGGTGACGCCTGTCATCCGATGACGCCCTACATGGCGCAGGGTGCGGCCTCGGCGCTGGAGGATGCAGCGATCCTGTCGCGCGTGCTGGCCGGCGTTGAAGCCGACGGTCTTGGTGCGGCATTCAAATTGTACGAAGCGATCCGCAAGCCGCGCGCCTCGGCGATTCAGGCGGGCTCCAGCGCCAATACCTGGTTGAAGGGGAAAACGGATCCGTCGTGGGTGTACGGTTACGATTCAACGACGGTGGCGCTGCAGGAACCGGCGGCTGCCTGATATCCGCTTGTCAGGACATGACAGAAGGAGTTGCTGATGTTGTTCGTCCTTGAGTTTCTCGCGACATTCTCAGCAGCCTTGTTTGCCGGCGCGGCGTTGTATATCAACGTGGTCGAACATCCGGCGCGCATGGGGCTGGAGACGCGAGTCGCCGCCATGCAGTGGGCGCCGAGCTACAAACGCGCCACCTGGCTGCAGGCACCGCTCGCCTTGGTCAGCCTGCTTTGCGGAATTGCGGCATGGCTCTCCGGTGACGGCATCGGCTGGCTGGTTGCCGCCTTGCTGGTGGGTGCAGTCGTGCCGTTTACGTTCGGCGTGATCATGCCGACCAATCACCGCCTGCTGGCGCCCGGCCGCGATCTTTCCAGCGCAGAGACCCGGGAGTTGCTGCTGCGCTGGGGACAGCTGCATGCCGTTCGCACCGCGCTCAGCCTTGCGGGTACAGTCCTTTTTCTGTGGCTGATGTTGACGCCGCGCTGAAACATGACTTTGCGGAATAGGGCATGAAAGAACCCGCGTTTCAGGACCAGATCCCCGACAACCACTGTTTCGGCTGCGGGCCGCATAACGCGCAGGGCCTGCGCATCAAGAGTTACTGGGACGGCGACGAAGCGGTATCGACGTTCACGCCGCAGCCCTTCCACATGGCCGGGCCGACCAATGTGCTCAATGGCGGCATCATCGGCACAGTGATTGATTGCCACGGCATCTGCACCGCATTCGCCGATGCCTACCGCCGTGAAGGCCGCGCCATCGGTTCCGATCCGCAGCTCTGGTATGCGACGGCTTCAATGAAAGTGGATTACCTGAAACCGACGCCGATCGATCAGCCGCTGACCTTGCGCGCCAAGGTGATTGAGGCTGGTCCGAAAAAAACACGGATTACCTGTGCACTGTATGCCGGTGACCAGGAATGTGCGCGCGGTGAAGTGCTGGCAATCCGCGTGGCGCACGGCTGGCGCGATTAACGGTTGCGGTCGTCTGCACGCAAGCAGTGTGGCAACACGAAAGACGGATTTTCAACATAAAGGTATAAGCCATGTGCAAACAGAATCTGCTGGGTCTGACATTTTGCGCGATCAGCGCCGCGATGCTGACCGCACCCGCAGTGCAGGCGCAGAACTATCCGGTCAAACCGGTGCGCATTGTCGTGCCGACGGCGCCGGGTGGCGGCACCGACCTGATCGGGCGCCTGCTCGCGCAGAACCTGTCTTCACAGCTGGGCCAGCAGTTTATTGTGGATAACCGTGGCGGTGCGGGTACCACCATCGGTACGGCGGCCGTCGCGAAATCACCGGCGGATGGTTACACGCTGTTGCTGACGCACAGCAGCCTCGCGTTCAAC
>JBIIZE010000214.1:0-4421 GCA_044346435.1 Burkholderiales bacterium | reverse complement strand
GACGTACATGAATGAGTCGGGCCGCGCGGTCGGCGCGCTGGCGGATTTCTACAAGATTGCGCCCAAGGACATCCTGATCGTGCACGATGAGCTGGATCTGCCACCCGGCGGCATCAAGTTGAAGTTCGGCGGCAGCGGTTCCGGCAACGGTGTGCGTAACGTGATTTCGCGCCTGGGCACGCAGGAGTTCTGGCGCCTTCGTATCGGCATCGGTCATCCGCGTGAACTGGCGGCGAGCGAGCAGGAGGTTGTTGACTATGTCCTGCACGCCCCTCGTGCAGAAGAACAGCGGGCGATTGAAGAAGCACTGGAACGCGGCTATGACGCCTGGCCGCTGATGGCCGCCAACGACATGCAGTCGGCAATGCTGCGCCTGCATACCAAACCCGGTGACAAGCCGCGTCCCAACGCGCCGCTCAAGCCCTAACCGTTTTATTTCAAGGTCCAATAATCATGTCTCTGAAGTGCGGAATCGTCGGTTTACCCAACGTCGGAAAATCCACCCTTTTTAATGCCCTGACCAAGGCCGGGATCGCGGCGGAAAACTATCCCTTCTGCACCATTGAGCCGAATGTTGGCATCGTCGAGGTGCCTGATCCGCGCCTCACGGCGCTGTCGCTTATCGTCAAGCCGGAAAAGGTGGTGCCGGCGGTTGTTGAATTTGTCGACATCGCAGGGTTGGTTGCCGGCGCGTCAAAGGGTGAGGGCCTGGGTAATCAGTTTCTTGCCAATATCCGCGAGACCGATGCGATTGCGCATGTCGTACGCTGCTTCGAAGATGAAAACGTCGTGCATGTGGCGGGTAAAGTGGATCCGCTGTCCGATATTGAAACCATCAATACCGAACTTGCGCTGGCGGATCTCTCGGCTGTCGAACGCCATCTTGCCAAATTCGTCAAAGCGGCCAAATCCGGTACGGACAAAGAGGCTGCGCGCCTGGTCCCTGTGCTGGAGAAGTGCCAGGCCGTGCTGAACGAGGCCAAACCGGTGCGCTCGCTGGACCTTGATGAAGAGGAGCTCGTGTTGCTGCGTCCGCTGTGCCTGATCACGGCTAAACAGACGATGTATGTGGCGAATGTGCGTGAAGGCGGATTCGACAATAATCCGCACCTGGCGGCAGTGCAGGCCTTGGGTGCACGGGAAAAAGCCCCCGTCGTCGCAGTGTGCGCTGCAATCGAGGCCGAGATCGCCGACATGGAGGATGCCGACAAGGACGTGTTCCTGCAGGACATGGGCATGACCGAGCCGGGGCTGAACCGGGTCATCAGTGCCGGATATACGCTGATGGGTCTGCAGACGTATTTCACCGCCGGGGTGAAGGAGGTCCGGGCCTGGACCATCCATCGCGGCGATTCCGCACCGCGTGCAGCTGCGGCGATCCACACCGATTTCGAGAAAGGCTTCATCCGTGCCGAAGTCATTGCTTATGAAGACTTTATCGCCGCCAAGGGGGAGCAGGGGGCGAAGGAGGCCGGCAAAATGCGCCTGGAAGGCAAGGATTACATCGTCAAGGACGGCGATGTGATGCATTTCCGCTTCAATGTGTAAGGTGCTGAAATACCGCTGTTTGCCAGTCCTGTTCTGATTTTGTAATCACGAACCTACAGGTCTATACTTTCGCTCATTGCATGGCAGCCCATAAGGAGGCGGACTATGTTTGAGCGATCCCTGATTCGTGCGGTTTGCGGCTTTGCCGCAGTTCTGATGGTTGCCGGCTGTGCCGGTATCGGCGGCAGTCATAGCGGCGGTGTCGATGTCGATGACATGCTCAACGCCATCGCTCAGGACGATGTCGCGCATGTCCGGTCGGCTGTCGCCCGCGGGCTCAATGTCAACCAGAGCATCCAGGCGCCGGGCTATTCTTCCGGTGCGCCGATCATTGCGTTGGCTGCGCGCGCAGCTTCAATCCAGACCCTGCGTTTTCTGATTTCGGCAGGGGCCGATGTCAATGCCCGCACGCCGGTCAATGAAACCCCGCTGATGCTGGCCGCCTATTTCCGCGAGGAAGGTGAATCGTCGGCCGAGCGTCATGATCAAGCCGTGCGTATTCTGCTCGATGCGGGCGCTCATATCGAAAATCTGTCTTACAACTACACGGCGCTGGCCTATGCGGCGTATAACGACCGGCAACGTGCGATGCGATTCCTGATTGAACGCGGCGCGCGTGTCGATGCTGATGCCGTTAACCGGATGGTCTATGTCAATACCCCGCTGATGATGGCGACCATCCAGGGGCATCGCGAGGCGGTTCGCACCTTGCTCCGGGCAGGTGCTGATCCGCTGGTCCGTGTGCATGGCGGCTATACGGCTCGTGAATTCGCAGTGAAATACCGCCATACCCATATTGAACCGCTACTGGCCTGCGCAGAACAGTTGCCGCCAGGCGTGAGTTTTATCGAGCGCTGCGACAACGCCCGCGTCGCGTCGCAGCAATAACACACCGGCTCATGCCGGTCGGGGACTCAGACTGATAATCAGCACCCCGGCCAGCACCAGCGCCGCGCCGCTGATCTGAACACTGGTCATGTTTTCGCCGAGAAACATCCAGGCGAACACCATCGTTGCAACTGGCCCGATGCAGCCGGTCAGCGACACCTGATTGGCGCCGATGCGCTTCAGACCTTCAGCCATCAGCCACAGCGGCAGCACCGTGGAAAATACCGCAAGTATGGTCACCAGAACGTAGACCCGTTCATCAACGACCAGCGCCTGCAGCGGCCGGGTCGCGGTGAAATGGGCGATCACGAATCCGGTGGCGATCAGCGAGGCGTAGGCGGAAAAGCGCATCGAACCGAATTTGTGCACCAGCCGGCTGCCAGCCACCAGATAAACGGCGTAAGTCACTGCGCTGCCGAAGACCAAAAGCGTGCCGAGCGCAGTCGCCTTCAGATCATCGCCGGGACGCGCTTCGGCGCTGAATACCAGCGCAATGCCGGCGTAGGACAGCGCCAGCGAGATCAACTGCCGTCCCCGCAGCGGTTTCCGCAAAAAAGCCGCGGATAACAGCAGCACCAGTGTCGGATACAGATAGAGGATCAGCCGGCCGAAGCCGGCGGAAATATATTGCAGGCCTGCCAGGTCGAGAAAACTGCCCAGGTAGTAGCCGAGAAACCCCAGTGCGGCCAGTGCGCCGACCTCGCGCGGGGTGACCGGCTCGGTCATGCGTCCTGCCCACCACGCCATCAGCAGAAACAGCGGTGCTGAGAACAGCATGCGCAGGGTCAGCAGGGTGGTGGTGTCAACGCCATACTGATAAACCGCCTTGACCAGTACCGGCTTGCCGGAAAAGGCGATGGAGCCTGTGATGGCACAGGCAATACCCAGCCACAAGTTCCGGCGTGACGATACCCCGGGCACTAGCGGCGGCGCCCGCCGCCGAGGATGGAGCCCAGTACGCCGCGGATGATCTCGCGGCCGACCTGCGAGCCGATGGCGCGGGCGGCGCTTTTGGCCGCCATTTCGACCACGCCCTCACGGCGTCCGCCACGCGGGCCGGTACTGCCGCCGAGCAGATCACCGAGTGCTCCGAACATGCCGCCGCCTTCGGCAGCAGGCGCAGCAGCCGGTTGCTGCGCGGCTGTTTGTTCCTTTACGCGCTGGGTGAGTTTTTCATACGCTGACTCGCGGTCTTCCATCTTGTCGTAGACCCCGGCAACGAGTGAAGTTTTCATGGTCGCGGCGCGTTCTTCCGGGGTTACCGGGCCGAGGCGGCTGCCCGGCGGCAGCACAAAGGCGCGTTCGACGATGCACGGCCGGCCTTTTTCGTCGAGCAGCGACACCAGTGCTTCGCCGACGCCGAGTTCGGTGATCGCGGCCTCGACATCGAGTTTGGGATTGGCGCGCAACGTCGTCGCGGCGCTTTTGACCGCTTTCTGGTCGCGTGGCGTGAACGCGCGCAATGCGTGCTGCACGCGGTTGCCGAGCTGACCGAGTACGCTTTCCGGAATATCCAGCGGGTTCTGGGTGACGAAATAGACGCCGACGCCCTTGGAACGGATCAGCCGCACCACCTGTTCGATTTTTTCCAGCAACGCCTGCGGCGCGTCGCTGAACAGCAGGTGGGCTTCGTCAAAGAAAAACACCAGCTTGGGTTTTTCCGGATCGCCGACTTCGGGCAGCTGCTCAAACAGCTCGGACAGCATCCAGAGCAGGAAAGTCGCGTACAGCTTGGGCGCATTCATCAGTTTGTCAGCGGCGAGGATGTTGATCACGCCGCGACCCTGCGCATCGGTCTGTATCAGGTCCTGGATGTTCAGTGCGGGCTCGGCGAAAAATTTGTCGCCGCCCTGCTGTTCGATTTCGAGCAGACCCCGCTGGATGGCGCCGATCGAGGCAGCAGAGATGTTGCCGTACTGGGTGGTGAAATTTTTTGCATTCTCGCCGACAAACTGCAGCATCGCCCGCAGATCCTTCAGATCGAG
>JBIIZE010000213.1:0-4427 GCA_044346435.1 Burkholderiales bacterium | reverse complement strand
ATCGCACTGAAGCCCGGAATTACAGCGGCGGCTATACCGTCGACACCTATGGCAGCCATCGCAACGACGGCATCGATGCGATGCAGATCGAATTCGGCCGTCATCTGCGCGAACCCGCCATGCTGGAAAAAACCGCTCGTGACAGCGCGCAGGCGATCGCCGCGTTCTACGAAAGTTTTCTCAGGTAAGCCGGCCTTTCCCCGACGCTGCAAAAAACCGCGGCGCGACGCCCAGCGCACGCCGGAACATCGTGGAAAATGCACCCGGGCTTTCGTAACCGAGATCAATCGCCACTGCAGTCACCGGCATGCCGTCGGCAAGCCGGCGGATCGCCTCCAGCAGCCGCGCCTGCTGTTTCCAGCGCGCGAAGGTAATGCCGGTTTCACTCAGAAAGCGCCGGTACAGCGTGCGCGTGCTGGTATTCATTTCACCGGCGTCATGCACGCTGGCGCGCCGCATCGACAGGTCCGCCAGAATGCGTTCGCAGAGTTGTGTCAGGTCAGCGCTGGCCGGCAGCGGCAGATCCAGCGCGCTGCGCGGCAATCGGCGGATTTCCGCCATCAGCAGCTGAATCAGCAGTTCGTCATCGCCGCTTTCGTCGTAATCGGAGGGCAGTGCTGCGGCGCGCACGATCAGCTCACGCGCCAGCGGCGTCACTTCCAGCGCCACACAATCCGCAGGCATGCCGGCGCCCGCTACCGCATCCGCATACAGACTGTGCATGGCCACCTCGCCATACATCTGGATTTCATGCGCGATACGCGCCGGCATCCACAGGGCGCGCGAGGGCGGCACAATCCAGGCATGGCGCGCCGTACGCACGCGCATCGTGCCGGCAATTGCATACACAAACTGGGCGCGGGAGTGCCAGTGCGGCTGTATGAGATGCCCTTTGGGATACGACGTGCGACGCATTACCACCGCACGCGACAGATCCCCTTGCACCGGACTTTCCAGGGCCGCGGTGAAATCCGCCGTTCGGGACATTGCCCCCTTGCGCCGTTTGTCCATTTTGAGCAGGTTTACTGTAAATGTTCGAAAGACAGACGATTGTAACCCGGGCACAATTCCGGCCATGACTACCGCCCAGACCGCCACCCGTGCTGACGGACACTCGACCGCCGTCAAATTGCTGCTCAACATCGGTCATGCCATCGACCACATGTTTCTGCTGATCTTCGCAACCGCAGTGGCAACAATCGCCATTGAATTCGGTCACGGCGACTGGACTGACCTGATGCCGTACAGCGTCGGCGCCTTCGCCCTGTTCGGCCTGGGTGCGATGCCCGCCGGACGCCTGGGGGATCTGTGGGGCCGCCGCGTGATGATGATCATCTTTTTCATCGGCATGGGTCTGTCGGCGATGCTGGTGGCGATGACACAAAACGCCTGGCAGCTCGCTGGCGCGCTGACACTGATGGGCGCGTTCGCCGCGATTTATCACCCGGTCGGCATTCCAATGCTGGTACAGGGCGTACCCAACCCGGGCGCCGTGATCGGACTCAATGGACTTGCCGGCAACCTCGGCATTGCCGTCGCTGCGCTGGTGACCGGCTTTCTCGTTAAATGGCTGGGTTGGCGCGAAGCCTTCATTATTCCCGGACTGATCTCGATCGCCTGCGGCGTCACGTTTGCCCTGGTATGTCCGAAGGAAACCGAAGCGCCTGCGAAACGCAAAGGCGGCAAGGCGAAAGTCACGCTGACCCCGGAAATGCTGATGCGCGCCTTCGCAGTAATGACCGCTGCCGCTGCCGTCAGCACCGTCCTGTTCAACTTCACTACCAACGGCAATTCGCAGCTGCTTGCTGCCGGATTCAAAGGCGTCATCGAAGACCCGGCGGCTATCGGCACGCTGCTGGCGATCATTTATGCCGTCGCTTCGCTCGCCCAACTCGTCGTCGGCCGCTTGATCGACCGCATGCCGTTCAAACCGCTGCAACTGTGGATGTCGGTGGCACAGGTACCGCTGCTGATCTGGGCCGCGCACACCCAGGACTGGGGTCTGTTCGTGGCGATGCTCGCGGTGATGGTGTTTGTCTTCGGATCGATCCCGTTTACGGACGCGATGATCGTGCGCTATGTCGACGACCGCCTGCGCTCCCGTGTCGCCGGAATGCGCCTGACAGTCGCTTTCGGATTCAGTTCGCTGGCGGTCTGGCTGATCGGTCCGCTGGTGAAAAACATCGGCTTCGCCAATGCGCTGTGGATCATGGCCGGCATTGCCGCAATCAAAGCGGCAATCGTGCTGCTGCTGCCCGACGAACCCGACGCCGAACCCGTCAAGGTCTGATCCGGCGTCCATACCCCCCTCCCGGGGCCTTTTGCAGGCCTTTTTCACGACAATCCCGGGGATTTAAGGGCTTTTTAGAAGCTTTTAGCCCTCCGCCCATAGGCGAAGTGGCTAAAAAGCAGGCATTTGGGGTATCATTGCCGGTTCCCGCCATGCGTCAGGCACCGCCGACGCTGCCCGTCAACCCCATCGCAGAGAGAAGGCAAGACATGCAGGCAATTCTGGATTATCTGAAAAAAACCGGCGAACAACTGGATTCCGAGATCGCCACCGCCACCGGACTTTCACTGGCCAGCGTGCGCCAGCATGTGACGGTGTTGCAGTCGCGCGGCGACATCATGATCTGCCGCTCGATCCGCTTCAAGGACGGCAAACCCAGCGAAGGCATGCTGTGCCGCATTTCCGGCTACATCCCGCCCGTCGCCCCCGGCCGCAAGCCCAAGGGTTCGGTGCCGGCAAAACCGGTCATCTGAACAAAGTCAGCGGCAGCGGTCATCGGCAACGACTACCGACCAGCCCGACAAAAACGCCGGCATCAGCCGGCGTTTTTTATTGGCACATCATTCACAGGGTTCCGCCTCGCACACAGCCTCGTGGAACGAACACTCGAATCCGTTCCGCCAGCCCATCCCAAAGCACGCGTAAAATCTGCTTTTAGCGACGTCTTCCAAAGACGCGCCAATAACAATCAATAACTTCACTCACTGAGGAATGCCATGATCACCCTTTACGGTTCCGCCAACTCCCGCGCCCTCCGTGTCATCTGGATGACCGCCGAACTCGGCCTCAAATACGAACACAAGGACTGGCTGCCGCGTTCACCGGAAACCAAAACCGCCGACTACCTTGAGGTGAATCCGAATGCACGCGTGCCGTCGATTGACGACGACGGCTTCATCCTCAGCGAATCGATGGCGATCAATATGTATCTCGCAAAGAAGCACAAAAGCCCGCTCTACCCCGCCGATCCGAAACTCGAAGCGCTGTGCTGGCAGTGGAGCCTGTGGGAAACCGACCGACTCGACCGCCAGATCGTTGACTACGTGCGCAACAGCGTGGCGTCGCCCCCTGCCGAGCGCAAACCGGCCATCGCCGAAGCGGCCTGGCTGCAGGTCGCGCCCGCATTTGATGTGCTGGAAACCGCGCTGGCCAAATCGCCGTGGCTTGCAGGTCCTGCCTTTTCAGTAGCAGATCTGAACGTTGCCGGCGCGCTGTATCGTGCGCTGTCGATCGACGTCAGCAAATGGCGCAACCTCGACGGCTGGCTGCACCGCTGCTGGGACCGCCCCGCGGCCAAACACGCAAGGGCGCTGCGCGAGAATTAATTAGCCTGCGGCGCAAGTCAGGTAGACCACCATTGAGTTAAACCCCTCGCCATAATTGCTAGACGTCGCCAATTGAAACTAGAATCAACGGGCTTGCACCGTACCGGCCCGGTTGCCGCAATCCAAAAACAAAACCGCCGTGGAGGAGTTTGTATGCTGGCTCACCTGAACCTGAGGTTCGTGTCGTTCGCTGTTGCTCTGCTCGCCGCATCGGCGGCCGCACAAGCCGCCGAGCCGGCTTATCCGACCAAGCCCGTGCGCGTGATCGTGCCCTATCCGCCCGGCGGCACCACCGATCCCACGGCGCGCGCCTTCACCGGCTGGTTCAGTGAAAAAATGGCGGCGAATTTCGTCATCGACAACCGCCCCGGCGCGGGCTCGACGCTGGGCCATGGTCTCGGCGCCAAGGCCACACCCGACGGCTACACGCTGCTGCTCGGCACTTCCGGCGGCCTTGTCGTCAGCGCCGCATTCGGCAGCAAACTGGCCTATGACCCGGTCAAGGATTTCACGCCCATCGGCGTCGGCGTTTATGTGCCTTTCCTGATCGTCGTTCATCCGTCGGTACCGGCGAAAAACGTCAAGGAACTGGTCGAACTCGCCAAAGCACAGCCGGGCAAGATCAATTTCGCCTCGCCGGGCACCGGTACACCCAACCACCTCGGCGTTGAACTGCTGACATCATGGACCGGCGCCAAGTTCACGCACGTGCCCTACAAGGGCGGCGGCGCCGCCACGGTGGACCTGCTCGCGGGCCGCGTGCAGGCGATCTTCGGCGGCGCGGCGCCATGGCAGCCGCACATGACCACGGG
>JBIIZE010000212.1:0-4435 GCA_044346435.1 Burkholderiales bacterium | reverse complement strand
TCCGCATGGGTCTGTTTCTGCATGACCACGGCTGGTGCGCAAATCCCGAGCGCCTGACCAAATCGCTGGCGGCGGAATTCGAGCGCAACGGCGGCAGGATGCTGCAACGGAAGGTGCTGGGTATTGATGTCGGGCCGGACGGGCCGCGTGCCTTGAATACCGATGCCGGACTTTTGCCCGTCGAGAAACTGGTGATCTGCGCCGGTGCGCATTCCAATGAATTCAGTTCCGCGCTGGGGGATATCGTGCCGCTGGAGGCGGAGCGCGGTTATCACCTGACCTATTCCGACCCGCGATTTTCGTTGCCGATGCCGGTGATGGTGCCGGAGCAGAAATGTTTCGTGACGCCGATGGAAATGGGTTTGCGTATTGCCGGGCAGAGTGAATTTGCCGGCATTGCTGCCGATCCGGATTACCGGCGCTCGGAAATCCTCGGCAAACTGATGCAGCGCATGTTCCCGGGGATCAGCCGGGTGGATTCAACTGAATGGATGGGGCGGCGGCCCTCGATGCCGGACTCCACGCCGGTAATCGGTCGCGCAACGAAGTTCGACAATGTCTATTACGCGTTCGGTCACGGCCACGTCGGCCTCTGCGGCGGTGCCCCGACCGGCCGGCTGGTTGCAGACATGGTGGCCGGGCGTCCGCCGCGGATCGATCTCAATCCTTATCGTCCGGACCGGTTTTAGTCCTGAATCCGCCGCGTTCGCGGGTGTCGCGTGACGTAAAATAGCGTCTTTTTTCCGGCCTCATCATGGTTAGAACCCGATTCGCTCCCAGTCCGACCGGTTATCTGCACATCGGCGGCGCACGCACCGCATTGTTCTGCTGGGCTTACGCCAAGCAGCATGGCGGCACGTTCATCCTGCGCGTCGAAGATACCGATCGCGAACGTTCGACCGATGCGTCGGTGCAGGCCATCCTCGACGGCATGAACTGGCTGGGACTTGACTACGAGGGCCCGTACTTCCAGATGCAGCGCCTTGACCGCTACAAGACGGCGGTGGAGCAGTTGCTGCGCGATGGTCATGCCTACCATTGTTACGCCACGCGTGAAGAAATCGATGCCCTGCGCGAGGCGCAGCGCGCGCGCGGTGACAAGCCGCGTTATGACGGTCGCTGGCGGCCGGAGAACGCCAAGCGCCTGGGGCTGACGCCGCCGGCAGGGGCGCAACCGGTGATCCGGTTCCGTACGCCGGATACGGGCGAGGTGACGTTCAATGATCTGGTCAAGGGCCCGATTACGGTTGCCAACGCGGAACTCGATGATCTGGTGATCATGCGCGCCGACGGCATTCCCACCTACAACTTCGGCGTGGTGATCGACGATATCGACATGGACATCACCCATGTCGTGCGCGGCGATGATCATGTCAACAATACCCCGCGGCAGATCAATATCTACCGTGCTCTCGGCGCGAAGCTGCCGTTGTTTGCTCACCTGCCGATGATCCTCGGCGCCGACGGCGAGCGCCTGTCGAAGCGCCACGGCGCGGTCAGCGTGATGCAGTATCACGAGGACGGTTATCTGCCGGAGGCGCTGAACAATTATCTGGCGCGTCTGGGCTGGTCGCACGGTGATGAAGAAAAATTCTCGATGCAGCAACTGGTGGAATGGTTCGACCTGAAGCACATCAGCCGCTCGCCGGCGCGTTTTGATCCGGAGAAGCTGGGTTGGCTGAACCAGCAGTATATGAAAGAGACCGACGATGCGCGTCTGGCGCAGTTGATGATCCCGTTCCTGGAGCGCGACGGCTGTTCTGTGTCTGCCGGTCCTGCACCCGAGAGGGTGGTGTCCTTGCTGAAGGAGCGGGTCAGCACCATCGAGGAACTGGCGGATGCGGCAGTGTTCTTTTATCGCGCACTGGAGCCCTCGGGGGAATTGCGGGCGCAGCATTACACGGCGGATGTGCGTTCGGCGATCGATGACCTGCATCGCCGGTTTGCCGACATCAGTTGGGACCGTGCCAGCATCAGCGCTGCAATGAAATCGGTTGTTGCCGACCACAAACTGAAGTTTCCCAAACTGGCAATGCCGCTGCGGGTCATGGTTACCGGTGAGCCGCAGACGCCTTCTGTGGACGCGACGCTGGAGTTGATCGGTCGTGAGCAGGTGCTGGCACGCATGGCGCTGGAATTAAAGGTCTTTCCGGGCTGAATTCCGGGTTTACAGCCACAAGATGCGTCGGTATAATTCGCCGCTCTCGTGGGGGTATAGCTCAGCTGGGAGAGCGCTTGCATGGCATGCAAGAGGTCAGCGGTTCGATCCCGCTTACCTCCACCAGCAGAACACCTCGCTGTAATCAGACGTAGTCCCTATCGTCTAGAGGCCTAGGACATCGCCCTTTCACGGCGGTAACCGGGGTTCGAATCCCCGTGGGGACGCCACAAATAAAGAAGCCACCTTCGGGTGGCTTTTTTATTGGTGTCCTTTTTCGAGTCTTGGGCTTGCGGAAGAGGTTTTCGGTTCGGAAGATAGTTCCGTTCCGGCGAGGTGGTGATTCAAGCAGTCTTCAGGCCGGAAGCGCGGGAGGAAGTGGCCTATCCCCCGTGCCCCCGAGTGCATGTTGGTCGGCACACCGTTGCCGCGTTGTTAATGATTCATCGCATTGCCCCGACAGGTTTCATGGGTTAGATTCGCCTGTGTTTTATCGCAAAAGCAGGGCCTCTAATCCAGTTCCAGTATCGGGAGTTCATATGATCCAGAAAGTCCGTTTGGTGATTCCGGAAGCGCCGTCGCCGCAAGCTGTTGCGGTGACCGAGACGCGCGCAGTTGCCAAGGGCGGCATCCGCCTCGGTGTACTCGACAACAGCAAGGGCAATGCCGACCATCTGCTGCGATTTATCGTCGAAGGCGTCAAGGCGCTGCTGCCGGTGGCTTCGGTTGTGGCCTTGCGCAAGGACAGCGTCAGCCTGCCGGCGCCGGCTGCGATTCTCGATCAACTGGCTGCGGAATCGGATTACGTCCTTTCCGCAATGGGTGATTGAGGGTCGTGCACGTCGTGGAGTGTCCACGACATGTCGACCCTGCGCAAACGCGGTTTGACCACTGCGGTCATTGTTTCTGGTCCGTTCCTCAAGCTGGGACAGTCGCAGGCACGCGTATTCGGCGTTCCTGATCTGCCCCTGATCGAGATCCCGCACCCGCTTGGTGGATTGGCCATCGAGCAGGTCAGGGCGCGCGCCGACCATGCAGTGCCGCAATTCGTGAAACTGCTGAAGGAGAAGTCGCAATGAGCAATCTCGCGCAAATGCTGCAGGCGCCGGGCATGAGCATCGAGGCCGACGGCGACTTTGATGCCGTCAATGCGATGGTCATGGAAAAAGGCTGGGGTGATGGTCTTCCGGTGGTTCCGCCGACCGAGGAGCGTGTTGCAGCCATGCTGGAATACTGCGACCGTCCCTGGGATCAGCCGATCGCCAAAATCCCCCCGCGCTGGGGTGAGGCGACGCCGCTGCGTCTGGCCGCCAACGCGGTAATGGCGGGCTGCGAGCCGCGTTATTTTCCGCTGTACATGCTGGCCATCGAAGCAATGTGCGAGGAGCCGTTGAACCTGTACGGTGTTCAGGCGACGACGCATCTTTGCGCGCCGCTGGTGATCGTCAACGGTCCGGTGGCGAAAGAACTCAACGTCAACGGCGGCCACAATGCATTCGGTCCCGGGCACCGTGCCAATGCCACCATCGGGCGTGCGATTCGTCTGGCGCTGCTCAATATCGGCGGCGCGATTCCGGCTCTCGGCGACATGTCGACCTTCGGTTCCCCGGCGAAATACAGTTATCTGGTCGCTGAAAACGAGGCGGAAAGTCCCTGGGATCCGCTGCATGTCGAGCGCGGTTTTCCGCGCGAAGCCAGCGCAGTTACCGTGATCGGCGCGGAATGTCTGCATAACGTCAACGACCATGAGAGTCTCGACGGCGAGGGCGTGCTGACCACGATTGCCGGCACGATGTGCACCACCGGCTCAAACGACGTGTATTACAGGGCGCAGCCTCTGGTGATCATGGGGCCGGAGCATGCCAAGGCCGTTGCCGCGAAATACTCCAAGGCTGAAGCCAAGCGTTTCCTGCAACAGAATGCAACTTTGCCGGTCAGCAGATTCTCCAAAGACAATATCGAGCGGCGGATCAAGATCACCTTCAAGGACCGACTGGGTAATCCCGGGCCCGACGACCTGATGTATGCGGTCCAGAAACCGGAAGACATTTTGCTGGCCGTCATCGGTGGTGCCGGCAAACATTCGGCCTTTGTGCCGACGTTCGGTGCGACCTTGCCGGTGACACGCGCGCTGAAAACCGCGGATGGCCGTCTGGCGAAGTCGGTGGAAGATTTCCGGCGACGCTGATTCCGATTGCCGGTTTGTGCGATCCGATGCCGCGGCAATTTTATTGCCGCGGCATTTTGTCATTAAAAAACAAGTAGTTAAATAATATC
>JBIIZE010000211.1:0-4447 GCA_044346435.1 Burkholderiales bacterium | reverse complement strand
CTCGGCAAATCCGTGCGCGAACTGATCGGCGGTTACACCGACCGTTTGCCGATCATCTCCATCGGCGGTTATTACATGCCGGGCAAAACCCACGCCGACATCGCCCTTGAGGTCGAGTCCTACCGCGACTTCGGCATGGCCGGCTGCAAGTTCAAGGTCGGCGGACTGTCGCCGGAGGAAGACGCGCAACGCGTCGCCGTCGCACGCAAGGCGGTCGGTGATGATTTCATCCTCTGCGTCGATGCCAACCGAGGCTGGGCCGCTGACGACGCAATCCGTTTTGCACGACTGGTAGAGCCTTACAACATCCGCTGGTTCGAAGAGCCCTGCCACTGGTATGACGATGCGGCACAGATGGCGCGCGTGCGCCAGGCCATTCCGATGCCGGTCACCGCGGGTCAGAGCGAAATCACCAGCCACGCGATCCGCCGGCTGATCGATGCGCACGCGATTGATCTGATCAACTACGACGCCTCCGAGGGCGGCGGCGTCACTGACTGGCTTCGCGCCGCCGGCATGGCCGCGGCATCCGGGCTGTCGATGGCACACCACGAAGAAGCACAGATTGCCAGTCACCTGCTCGCGGCGGTGCCGCATGGCACCTACGCCGAATGTTTCGCCGATCCGCAGCGCGATCCGGTATGGCAGCGGATGTGGGTGAACCGGCCGGCAATCCACAATGGAGTGATGATGGTCGCCACAGACCCCGGTTTCGGCATCGAGCTGGACCGGGACATGGTGCAACGATTCCGCAGCAACTGAATCGGCGCACAAACCTTAGCAAGGAAGCACGATGATCCGTTTACCCGCATTTCGCCCGCGTCTGTTCGAAATGTACGGCGAATACACTGCCGCCCGCCTGCGCACCGACATTCTCTCCGGCATCACCGTCGGCATCCTCGCCCTGCCGCTGGCGATTGCCTTTGCCATCGCTTCGGGCATGACGCCGGAGTCCGGCATTTACACCGCGATCATCGCCGGCTTCATCATTTCCGTGTTCGGCGGCTCGCGGGTGCAGATCGGCGGACCGACGGGCGCTTTTATCGTCATCGTCTACGGCATCGTCGTCAATTATGGTGTTGCCAACCTGCTGATCTGCACACTGATGGCCGGCGTCATGCTGCTGGCGATGGGCCTGCTGCGCATGGGCACCTGGATCCGCTTCATTCCGGTTTCAGTGATCAGCGGCTTCACCAAGGGCATCGCGGTGCTGATCCTGCTCTCGCAGTTCAAGGATTTCCTGGGGCTCACGACGGATAAACTGCCGGCGGAATTTTTTGCCCAGATCCGGGTGCTGTGGCAGGCGCTGCATACCATCAGCTGGCCGACTGTAGGACTGAGCATTGCCTGCCTCATCCTGATCCTCACCTGGCCGAAAAAATGGCGGATTGTGCCCAGCCCGATCATCGCGCTGGTGTTCGGCACGGTGGCCGTCGCCGTTCTGGGTCTTCCGGTAGAAACCATCGGCACAAAATTCGGCGGCATTCCGCAAAACCTGCCGGCTTTTGCTTTTCCGGAATTGTCGCTTGAAACACTGCGCCATCTGGTGTCGCCGGCGATCGCCATCGCGCTGCTCGGCGCCATTGAATCACTGCTGTCCGCCACCGTCGCCGACAACATGATTGATGACCGGCATGACCCCAACCAGGAACTGATTGCGCAGGGTATCGCCAACATTGTCACGCCGCTGTTCGGCGGATTCTGTGCCACCGGCGCCATCGCCCGCACCAGCACCAATGTGCGCATGGGCGCCTTCGGTCCGGTTGCCGGCATCGTACACGCGCTGACACTGCTGATCATTGTCCTCGTCGCGGCGCCGCTGGCGAAACACGTGCCGCTGGCGGCGCTGTCAGCCATTCTCGTGGTGGTCGCCTGGAATATGGGCGAATGGAGCCATTTCGCGGAGATGCGCCGCTACACCATGAACTACCGCGCCATCCTGCTCGCCACCTTCGTGCTCACCGTGGTGTTCGACCTCACCGTCGCGGTCGAGGTCGGCATGGTGATGGCCGCGCTGTTCTTCATTACCCGGGTTTCCTCCCTGACCGATATTGTCGACGACGGCCCTGACACCCTCGCCGGCGACCGCGTACGTTCCTACGAGCTGTACGGCTCGCTGTTCTTCGGCTCCGCCAACCGCATCGAACCGCTTCTCCAACGCGCCGACCCGGCCGATCCGGCGCGCGTTATCGTGCTCGACATGCAGAAGGCGCTCAACGTCGACACCACCGGCCTCGATATCCTCGAAACATTGCGGCGCAAAATGGAAAAAAACGGCAAGACCCTGATCATCACCGGCGCCGGCGCACAACCGATGTCACTGTTCAAACGCTCGGGATTTGCCGACCGGATCGGCGCTGATCAACTGCTGCCGCACCGTGCCACCGGCGTTGCCCGCGCACGCGAAATCGCCGGAGGCTGAACGATGCCGGTGAATGCGCCCGTTTCCAGGCATCTGGTCGCGCGCGGCCGCGTGCAGGGCGTGGGCTATCGCAACTACATCCAATACAAGGCCGGCCAGTTGAACATCAAGGGCTGGGTGCGCAATCGCCTCGACGGCAGTGTCGAAGCTGTTGTTTACGGCAGCCCCGAAGCCGTCGCAGAAATCATCGAGTGCGCCAGACGCGGACCGCGTGCCGCCGAAGTCACTGCCGTTGAAGTCACTGCTATTGAAGTCAGTGATGCTGAGGGCCGGCACGAACCGTTCGTCGTACGCCCTACGGAATAATCTTTTAAAAACAAATAGTTAAATTAATTCGCCGGGGCGGCTGACCCGCGATGGATGGCAGCCGCACGCGCTGCCAGCTTTTCCGCCTCGGCCTTGCGGCCCAGCGCATCCAGCACCTGCGCCAGATTGTTCAGCGTGTGCGCGACGCTCGGATTGTTGGGCCCCAGGGTCTTCTCCTTCATCGCCAGCGAACGCCGCAGTACCGGCTCGGCATCGGCATAACGGGCCTGGGCCTGCAACACCGCGCCGAGATTGTTCAGGCTCGCCGCAGTTTTCGGGTCCTCGCCATAGGTTTTTTCGAAAATCGCCAGCACGCGACGGTGAAGCTTTTCCGCCTCGGCGTATTTTTTCTGTGCCTGGACGACATCGGCGAGATTGTTGAGCAGGATGCCAACCGATGCCGCGCTTGGACCGAGCGCTTTTTCGCGCATCGCCAGTGCACGGCGCAATTCCTTTTCCGACTCGGGATAACGCTGCGCAAAACGCAGCACCAGGCCCAGCGTTGCAATGCTCTGGTCCAGCGGACGGCTGCTGCGGCCGAAGCTGCGTTCTGCTTCGGCAATGGCTTCACGCGCAAACAGTTCGGCCTGCTCGACATTGCCCCGCTGCAAATGCAGGCCGGCCTGATCGAAAAGCAGTTTCCATTCGGCCTCGCCTGCAGCTGCCGGGACTGTCCACAGCAGGGCCAACAGGACAAACGCACGAAACCCGTTATTCAGCGACGCCCTGCTCGACATTGCTGCCATAGAGAACACGGACATTTTCCGGACGAAGCCATTCAGACAGCGAACGGATCAAGTCTTCATTGATATTGACCTGCCAGGCCGGACCCAGCTTGACCTCGCAGCGCGCACCATTGCTTGAATATTCAACCGCCACCGGGCAGGCCCCCTGACGGTGCGGCGCCAGCAGTTCCTTCAGCTTGTTACCCGAGGACTGGCCGTTGCAGATCAGGCGAATGCCGCGGGCATAACGATTACGCGCTTCGTTCAGGTCCAGCACGTTCAGGGCCTCCAGCCGCAGCGAATTGTCGGCGCCGTTGCCGTTATCCGACTCCGATTCGGCACTGCGATAACGCTGTCGGCCGCGGATTTCCATCACCAGCAGTTCATCCTCGCGCAGCTTGTGGCGGAATCGGTCGAAGGCTTCACGGAACACCACGATCTCGTGTTTGCCGGTGTCATCGGCGAGCAGCACGATGCCCATGCGGCCGCTGGCGGTGTTCTGCACGCGCACCGACAGCACCACGCCGGCAACCGTCACCGAACGCCCGGCGATGTCACTGGCGGTCTGCAATTCACCGAGCTTGCGGCCGACCATGCGCCGCACCTCGTCGCGATAGACATTGAACAAATGGTCGCTGTGATAGAAGCCCAGCGCCATTTTCTCGTTCTGCAGCAGCTCCTTTTTGCTCCAGCGCGGCACATTGGCCGGCGCCACCACGCGGGGCGCATCGACAGCGTCGCCGAACAGGCTGTTCTGCGAGGCGGAGCGCATGGCCTGCTCCGCGGATTCCAGCGCCAGTCCGACACAGGCCATCAGTTCGGCACGGTTGTCATTGACGCTGTCAAAAGCACCGGCGCGCACCAGGGATTCAACGACGCGGCGGTTGACCAGGCGTTTGTCGACACGGTGACAGAAGTCAAACAGGTCCTTGAACGGGCCGCTGGCTTCGCGCACTTCAACGATATGGTTGATCGCACCTTCGCCGGTGCCCTT
>JBIIZE010000210.1:0-4465 GCA_044346435.1 Burkholderiales bacterium | reverse complement strand
TCAGCCGGTGCTGTCGCGAACCCTGGACTGGCTGCGCGATACGGATCTGCGTGCGGTGTTGCCGGAAATTGTCCAGCCCGCGCTGGTTGTGCACGGCGACTGTGATCGCATCACGCCGATCACGGCCGGTGAATATCTCGCGGCGCAGCTGGCCGATGCACGTCTTGAATGTATGGCCGGTGCGGCGCACGTACCTTTTGTTTCCGATCCGGATGCATTCAGCCGGCGGATCGCGGAGTTCTGTAATGAGTGAAATGGTGATGATCGACAAACGCGCGGTCCGTCGTTCATTCGATCGTGCGGCCAAAACCTATGATGCCGCAGCAGTGCTGCAGCATGAAGTGTGCAGGCGCAGCCTCGAACGGCTGGATTTCATCCGTCACGCGCCGCAGTGCATCCTTGATGCCGGTTGCGGCACCGGCAATGCCTGGCAGGGACTGGGTGCGCGTTATCCCGCTGCGCGCATGTTGGCGCTGGATATTGCGCCGGGCATGTTGCGCCAGGCGCGCGCCGGGTTGTCCTGGCATCAGCGCCTGCTTCGCTGCGGACCGCAAACCGTCTGCGGCGATCTCGAGCGCCTGCCGCTGGCGGGAGGCAGCATCGATCTCGTCTGGAGCAATCTGGCATTGCAATGGGTCAATGAACTGCCACGTGCTTTTGTTGAAATGCACCGCGTTCTCGCGCCTGGCGGATTGTTCCTGTTCACCACTTTCGGGCCGGATACATTGAAGGAATTGCGCGCAGCACAGGCGGATACCGACGGTCATCCGCATGTCAGCCGGTTCATTGACATGCATGATATCGGTGACATGCTGGTCGAGGCCGGGTTCGCCGATCCGGTGATCGACATGGAAACTTTTACGCTGACCTACGACGATGCGCGGGCGGTGATGCGTGATCTGAAAGCCATCGGGGCGCACAACGCCGCCGAGAACCGGCCATCAGCGCTGTCCGGCAAGCAGTGGCTGGCGGCTGTTGAGCGTAATTACGAAAATTTTCGCCGCGAGGGCAAACTGCCGGCGACGTTTGAGGTGATTTACGGCCATGCCTGGCGGCCGATGCCCCGGTTGGGGCCGGGCGGCAGACCGGTGATCGACATTAAACCGGTCAGTGGTGCCTGAGATGCCGGGCCGCGGCGTCTTCATTGCAGGAACGGATACGGGGGTCGGCAAAACGCTGGTGTCCTGCGCACTGCTGCGCGGTCTTGCGGCTCAGGGACTGCAGGTTGCGGGCATGAAACCGGTGGCCGCCGGCGCGCAGATGCGGCGTGGCGTACGCAGCAACGAGGATGTCGAGCAACTGCGTGACGCCGCCAATGTCGCGGTGCTGCGCAATTGGATGAATCCCTATTGTTTTATGCCGCCGATTGCCCCTCACCTGGCGGCAAGAGAAGCCGGGAAACCCATCCGGATGAGCGTGATTGCGCACCGTTACACACAGATCGCGGCGCGATGCCAGGTCGTGGTGGTTGAGGGGGTGGGCGGTCTGCTGGTGCCGCTGGGCGTCCGGCTCAACGCCGCCGATATCCCGCAACGGCTGGATTTGCCGCTGTTGCTGGTGGTCGGGTTGCGTCTGGGCTGCCTCAATCATGCCCTTTTGACCGTCGAGGCGGTGCAGGCGCGGGGCTTGCGCTTGGCCGGCTGGATCGCCAACAGCATCGATCCGTCAATGGCGCGGCGCGGACAGAACCTCGACGCCCTGCGCCAGCGGATTCCCGCACCGTTGCTGGGGATCGTTAAATACGCAGCAAAACCCCGGGTAGATCTTGTGGCGAAAGCGTTGGACATCAATCGCATTAATGCGGTCATTTAAGAGGGAAAACCGACTGTTTTTAGAGGGCATTTCGGTTGCGACTGCCCCGCCCGATGTGCTAAAGTCCGCGCGGTTAAAAGGATACTCGGCGCCGGTGACCACAGAGCCTCATTACGATGCGGATTTGGCGGAAGTTGGTGCCGAATTTACATATTTCAGGCGTCATTGCAGTTCACTGGACTGGCGCCTGGTGCAACTGGTTTTCGGTTCGTTAGCCCTGTTTTTGACGCTGGTGGCAGTCGGGTTCGCAGCAGCTGGCGCCTGGCTGGTCATACCGTTTGCCGGCGTCGAGATCGCTGGTCTGGGCATCGCGGCGTGGTGGACGGCAAAGCGTTCGGGTGATTTCGAGCGGCTGGCGTTTGACGGCGACCGTGTTTTCGTCGAAATCAGGGAGCAGGGGCAGTCGAGACAGTTTGAGTTCAATCGCTGCTGGGTGCGGCTGGTGAGTGGAAATGCGGGTATGTTTGCCTTGCGTTCACACGGCCGGGAAGTCGCCATCGGGCGGTTTTGCAGCGAGGAAAGCCGGCAGGCGCTGGCGCGTGAGTTGCGCAACCGCCTGTCCCGGCATCGGTTTTAGCGGATCAATCGGGTTACAAAAGCGGGGGAAGCATGAGCATCAAGGGGATCAAGCGTTGGGCGGCAGCAGGCGCGCTGTTTTTCTGGTCGTTCGCAGCGTGGGCTGATTACAAGCTCAATCTGCAGACGCCATACACGCTGCTGGGCGAGAAAATCTACGATCTGCACACGGTCATTACGGCGATCTGTTTCGTGATTTTTGTCGGCGTGTTCGGTTTCATGTTTTATTCCGTGTTCAAGCACCGCAAATCGGTCGGACACAAGGCTGCCCAGTTCCATGAGAACACCGCGGTCGAGGTGGCCTGGACCCTGATCCCGTTTGTGATCCTGATCGCCATGGCGGTTCCGGCAACCGGAACGCTGATCACGATGCGCGACACTTCCGAAGCCGACCTGACGATCAAGGCCACGGGTTACCAGTGGAAGTGGGGCTACGACTACCTCAAGGGCGAAGGCGAAGGCATCAGTTTTTACAGCACACTGTCGACGCCACGCGCGCAGATTGACGGCACGGATGTCGCAGGCCGCAACGCCAACCCGAATTACCTGCTCGAGACGGACAATCACGTGGTGGTTCCGGTCGGCAAAAAGGTGCGCATCCTGACTACGGCCGCCGATGTGATTCACGCCTGGTATGTGCCGGCCCTGGCGGTCAAGCAGGACGCAGTACCCGGATTCATCCGCGACACCTGGTTCAAGGCTGAAAAACCCGGCATTTACCGCGGTCAGTGTGCGGAATTGTGCGGCAAGGACCACGGATTCATGCCGATTGTCGTCGAAGTGATGGAGCCGGCGGCTTATACGGCCTGGGTTGCCACGCAACAGAAAAAAGTTGCCGCCGCGAAAGTGGATCCGAACAAGACCTGGACGCTGGATGAACTGAAGGCGCACGGCGAGAAGGTGTATGCCCAGAACTGTGTGGCCTGTCACCAGGCGACCGGAATGGGTGTCCCGGGGGCGTTCCCGGCGCTGGTCGGTTCTAAAGTCGTCAACGGTCCGAAGGCTGATCAGGTCAAACTGCTTCTCGCCGGTAAACAGGGAACGGCAATGGCTTCCTTCAAGCACCTGTCCGACGCCGATCTGGCCGGTGTGATCACGTTTACGCGCAACAACTGGTCGAACAAGACCGGTGAAGCCGTGGCCCCGGCCGAAATCAAGGCCGCACGGAACTAATTCAGGCTCCAGGAGAACACAATGGACGCAGCACACGCACACTCTCACGATCACGGCCACGACGATCACGGGCACAAACCCAGCGGTATCAAGCGCTGGGTCATGTCGACCAACCACAAGGACATCGGTACGATGTATCTGTGGTTCAGTTTCACCATGTTCCTGGTCGGTGGCGTCATGGCGCTGATCATCCGTTCCGAGCTGTTCCAGCCGGGGCTGCAGATCGTCCGTCCCGACTTCTTCAACTCGATGACCACTTACCATGGCCTGATCATGGTGTTTGGCGCGATCATGCCGGCGTTCGTGGGATTCGCGAACTGGCTGATCCCGATGCAGGTCGGCGCTCCCGACATGGCATTCCCGCGGATGAACAACCTGTCGTTCTGGCTGCTGCCGCCCGCAGCGCTGCTGCTGATCACCGCGCAGTTCATGCCCGGCGGCGGTGCCGGCGTGGGCTGGACCATGTATGCCCCGCTGTCGACCCAGGCGGGTCCGGCGATGGATCTGACGATTTTTGCGATCCATATCCTCGGTATCTCGTCGATCATGGGTTCGATCAACATCATCACCACCATCCTCAACATGCGCGCCCCCGGCCTGACGCTGATGAAGATGCCGCTGTTCTGCTGGACCTGGCTGATTACCGCCTACCTGCTGGTGGCGGTGATGCCGGTGCTCGCCGGCGCGGTCACGATGACGCTGACCGACCGCCATTTCGGAACGCATTTCTTCAATGCCGCCGGCGGCGGTGACCCGGTTCTTTACCAGCACATTTTCTGGTTCTTCGGGCACCCCGAGGTGTACATCATCGCGATCCCCGCTTTCGGCGTGGTGTCACAGGTGATCCCGGCGTTCTCACGCAAGCCGCTGTTCGGTTACGCCTCGATGGTTTACGCCACGGCGT
>JBIIZE010000209.1:0-4488 GCA_044346435.1 Burkholderiales bacterium | reverse complement strand
AATGGAGATGGCCGTAGTCGGGCCCGATACCAGGTGCCAACTGGAGCCGAAGAGGGCGGCAATGACGGCTGGAATCATCGCCGCATACAGGCCGTATTCGGGCGGCATGCCGGCAATGGTTGCAAAGGCCACGCCCTGCGGCAGCACCACCACCGCACCGGTCAATCCGGCCATCGTGTCGGCACGCAGGGTTCCGCGGTCGACACGGGGCCACCATTGCATGAACGGAAAAAACCGTCGTGCAAATGCTTTGAATTCCGACGTGGAGAGGGATGGCGACTTCAATGGGGTTCCCGATGCGACTGAGGGGATTATCGGGCATCGTCGCATAGAGAGACAATCAGCTAATTTTGCTGGGCAATCAGCGAAACTTTTGGGATATAATCTGCGCCCTGCAAGGTCCAAAATTCAAAGGAAAGAGCGCTCCCCATGAAACGGTTATCCGCAATTGCCCTCGGTCTGGCCGTGCTGACGCCCGGTCTTGTGCAGGCCGCCGAAGCCAATCCGAAGCCCGGCAAGGACAAGGTTTCAATGTGCATCGGCTGTCACGGTATCCCCGGTTACAAAACCGCCTTTCCCGTGACCTACAACGTGCCGAAACTGGGCGGGCAGCATGCAGCCTATATCGTCAAGGCGCTGCAGGCTTACAAGAGCGGTGACCGTACGCATCCGTCAATGCGCGCCATTGCGGCGGGTCTCAGCGAGCAGGACATGGCCGATGTTGCGGCTTACTACTCAGCGCCTGCCGTGCAGGCTGCGGCGAAATAAGGGGCGATGATGATCAAGAAAATTATTCTGGCGGCCGGCTGTGTCGCACTGCTAGCCGGCGGTTTTGCGCAGGCTGCCAATCCGGCCGCAGGCAAGGAAAAATCCAAGACCTGTGCCGCCTGTCATGGTCCCGACGGCAACAGCGCTGCACCGGATTTTCCGCGCATCGCCGGGCAGCACTACGACTACCTGGTCAAGGCCCTGTCGGACTACAAAGCCGGCGAGCGCAAAAACGCGATCATGGCGCCGCAGGCCGCCAATCTGTCCAAGCGTGACATCGAAGATCTGGCCGCTTATTTCTCTCAGCAGCCGGGGCTGGTGGTCAAGTACTGACCCTCGGCACTACGACTTAAAAAAACCGCGTCCGGATGGCGCGGTTTTTTTATGCCTTCGCCGGAGTCTTGCCGCGAAACTCGCAAAGGTCGCGGATCAGACAGTCGCTGCAGCGCGGATTGCGTGCGATACAGATGTAACGGCCGTGCAGGATCAGCCAGTGGTGGGCGTGCTGTTTGAATTCGTCCGGTGTGAATTTCAGCAGTTTTTGTTCCACTGTGAGCGGATCTTTGCCGGGTGCCAGACCCGTACGGTTGGCGATGCGGAATAGATGCGTATCGACCGCAATGGTCGGTTCACCGAAGGCGATGTTCAGCACCACGTTCGCGGTTTTTCGGCCCACTCCCGGCAATGCTTCCAGCGCATCGCGTTCACGGGGCACTTCGCCGCCGTGCTGCTCCAGCAGAATCCCGCAGGTGGCGATGATGTTTTTGGCCTTGGTACGGTAGAGGCCGATGCTTTTGATGAATTTTTCGAGCCCCGGAACGCCCAGTTTGAGCAGCGCCTGCGGCGTATTGGCTTTTTTGTAGAGCAGCCGGGTGGCCTGATTGACGCTTTTGTCTGTCGCTTGTGCGGAAAGAATCACCGCAACCAGCAGTTCGAACGGCGACGCGTATTCCAGTTCACCGCGCGGCTCGGGATTGGCGGTGCGGAAGCGTTCGTAAATGGCTCGGCGACGGGCGGGATTCATGGCGGTTCGGAATTGTTATGAGTCAGGGGCCGGATGATTATAATGGTCACTCCCGGATGCGGAGTTCCCGATGTCATCTTTCATGATGCGATGTTGCACTGCCCTGGCCCTGTTCTTCCTGAACGCGGGGCTGACGGCGGCTTATGCCGAGCCGGTCACGCTGGAGCGGGATAGCGTGCTGCGCAGCGAGCCGCGCGTCGACTCTGTCACGCTGGGTAATCTGCCCAGCGGCAGCACCGGTGAGGCGCTCTCGCGGCAGGGGGCCTGGGTGCAGGTCCGTTCCGGCAACATCACGGGCTGGCTGTATTCCTTCAATGTGCGTTTCGGCGCGGCCGCAGGTTCCGGTGACGGCGCAGGTTCCGTGCTCGGGCGGGTGTTCGGACCGCGCCAGCGTGTCAGCGTCACCAGCACCATCGGCATCCGCGGTCTTGATGAAGAAGACCTGAAGCAGGCGCGTTTTGACGAGACGCAGATGCAAGTGCTCGACAGCTATGCGGCTACACGCGAACAGGCGGAATCTCATGCCGGTGCGGCAGGATTGGGTGCAGTGCGTATTGATTATCTGGGTGATTCAGCCGGGAGTCGTCCATGAACATCATCAAAACAAATATTGCGAGGGTGTTCTTGGCGGCGGTTCTGGGTGGCACTGCCGCATTAGCCCAAGCGCAAAACTTTGATTTGAACCGGCTGTTCAGCATCGGCCGCGACGCACTGACCGCTGTCGCCGGCGTCAGTGAACAGGACGAGCAAACCATGGGCCGCGAAATTGCCGGGCGCATGCTTGGCGCGGCGCCGCTGGTCAATGATGCCGCCCTGCAGGCCTACGTCAACCGGGTGGGGCGATGGATTGCGCAGCAGAGCGAACGCCCTGATCTGCCCTGGCGTTTTGCGGTAATCGATACTGCATCGATCAATGCCTTTGCAGCGCCCGGCGGTTACGTGATGTTGACCCGCGGCCTGTTGACATTCTGGATACCGAGGCCCAGCTGGCAGGCGTGCTGGCTCACGAGATCGGCCATGTGGTGAAGCGCCATCACGTCACCGTGATGCAGAAAAGTGCGGCGTTGTCAGCGGGATCGCAGATTGCGCAGCGCGACAACCGTTCCGCGGTGATCAACAACATGATCGGTACCGGCGCTGAAGTGTTTGCCCGCGGCCTCGACAAAAATGCGGAGTATGAGGCGGATGCCATTGGCGTCGTGCTTGCCGCCCGTGCCGGTTACAGCCCCTTCGGACTGGTCGATGTCCTGCACAAGCTGGCGGCCCGCGGCGCCGGCGATAATTCCATGGCGCTGCTGTTCAAGACCCATCCACTGCCCGGCGATCGTCTGACACAGCTGGGTGAACTGCTGACGCCGAATCTGGCGCGATTGCCTGCGGGGCTTGAACCGGACTTGCGTCGCGTTGCTGCCGGTGCAGGCAGCCCGCGCGCCGCGAAGCCTTTGCCGGTTGAAGGCGCCCGTGGTCTCACGGCGCAACCGACGCCACCCGCCGCTCCGCAACCAGCACAGCAGCCCCAAAACGCTCCTGCACTGGATGCCATCCAGTTGTTGCGGGGAATTCTCGGTCGCTGACGCGGCCAAGAAGGATTGGTTCTCAGGGTTTTCGTGCGGCGAGGCGTTCCCGGGCCCGGGCCAGGGCTTTGTCGATGAGCGATTTTTTTCGTGCGGCAGCGGCGCTTGCGGCGCGATCAAGGCGCTGCTGTTCTTGCACGGCCTGACGCAACTGGTGGGCCTGAAAACGTTCGCGCAGCCGCGGCGCATGGAGGCGCTGCTGATCACGGTTACGGGAGGCGCCGGTCGGTTCAATGACGATGCAGTCCACGGGACAGGGCGGCAGGCACAGGGCGCAGCCGGTGCATTCGGCGGCAATCACGGTATGCATCAGTTTGCGGGCGCCGATGATCGCATCTACCGGGCAGGCGGCAATACAAAGCGTGCATCCGATGCAGGCCGCCTCTTCGATCCGTGCCACCGCAGGTGGTGTTGTGCTGCCGTAGGCCGTGTTCAGTGGCAGCAGCTTTTCGCCGAGCAGCGCTGCGATTTCCGAAATGACCTCGTCACCGCCCGGCGGACACTGGTTGAAGGCCGCTGCTCCCGCGGCAATGGCGTCAGCATATGGCCGGCAGCCGGAGTAGCCGCACTGTCTGCATTGCGTCTGCGGCAACAGGGCGTCGATCGCGTCTGCTGAAGCGGCAGGTTGGTTCATATCGGGTACGCGTGTTAAAGAATCAGGCCGGGAGTGCGAGTCAGCGCCGGCGGATCGCTTCCACGCAGTCGCCGACCAGTTCCGGTCCGGCGTAGACCAGGCCGGTATAGAGCTGAACCAGGCTGGCACCGGCAGCCATGCGTTGTGCGGCATCCTTGCCGTTCATGATGCCGCCGACACCGATGACGGGTACGGCGGATTTGAGTTGTGCGGCGAGTTTTGCCGTGATCGCCTCAGCCTGCGTCGTCAGCGGTGCACCGCTGAGTCCGCCGGCCTCTTTGCCGTGGTTCAGTTGAGCAACCGCTTCCCTGGCCAGCGTGGTGTTGGTGGCGATGACCGCATCAATGCCGTGACTGACCAGCAGATCGGCGATGGCGCTGATCTGCGTGTCATCAAGGTCCGGGGCGATTTTCAGAGCCAGTGGTACCCGCCTGCCATGCTGGTCGGCAAGCCGTTCGCGTTCCTGCTTCAGTGCGCCGAGCAGTTGG
>JBIIZE010000207.1:0-4524 GCA_044346435.1 Burkholderiales bacterium | reverse complement strand
CTCCCGCAAGCATCCGCAACGTAATGGCCGATCTGGAAGACATGGGTTTCATTGCCAGCCCGCATACCTCTGCCGGCCGCATCCCGACGCCGCGCGGCTACCGCTTTTTTGTCGACACCCTGCTGACCGTCAAACCGCTGGACCGCGTCGAGATCAACCAGCTTGAAGGTCAGTTGCAGGTCAACAACACGCAAAAACTGGTGGCCTCGGCTTCGCACATACTCTCTGATCTGACCCGCTTCGCCGGCGTTGTCGTCACGCCCCGGCGCAGCAGCGGCTTTCGCCATATCGAATTCCTCAAGCTGGCCGAGAAACGCATTCTGCTGATCCTGGTCACCGCTGAAGGTGACGTGCAGAACCGCATCATCCAGACCGACAAGACCTACACACCCTCGGAGCTGGTTGAAGCCGCAAACATCCTGAATCAGAACTACGCCGGCTGCAGCTTCGATGAAATCCGCCGCCGCGTACATGCCGAACTGAAACAGGTGCAGGAACATATGTCGCAACTCATGGCTGCAGCACTCGCCGCCGGCGATCAGGCGGTCAGCGAGTCGGCCGAAGACGTGGTGATCTCGGGCGAGGTCAACCTGCTCGGCATCGACGACCTGTCATCAAACATGACCAAACTGCGCGATCTGTTCAACCTGTTTGAACACCGCTCCACACTGCTGCAACTGCTCGACCATTCGAGCCGTGCCCAGGGCGTGCAGATTTTCATCGGCGGCGAAGTCGGGCTGCAGCCCTTGGACGAATGCAGCGTTGTCACCGCCCCCTACGAAGTGGACGGCAAGATTGTCGGCACCGTCGGCGTCATCGGCCCGACCCGCATGGCCTACGAGCGGGTCATTCCCATTGTCGACATCACCGCAAAGCTGCTCAGCAGCGCACTGACCCAGCGCTGAGCGGCCTGCTCCGGCCCGTTTAATCCTCCAATCCGTTTTTAACTGATTCACTGAATCGCAAAGTCATCATCATGGGTTTCCCCAAAGAACCGCCCTACGCGCACGGCTCCACCCCGAAAATCGGCGTGCTGATCATCAACCTCGGCTCTCCGGAAGCGGCAACCCCCGCCGCGGTGCGCACCTATCTGCGTGAATTCCTGTCCGACCCCTATGTCGTTGAAATCCCGCGCCCGATCTGGTGGCTGATCCTCAACCTGTTCGTTCTGACGTTCCGGCCCAAGGCTTCGGCAGCACGTTACGCACAGGTCTGGACCAAGGAAGGTTCACCGCTGAAGGTGCACACCGAACGCCAGGCAAAAATGCTGAGCGGCTATCTCGGCGAACGTCTGAAGCAGCCGCTTATCGTCGATTACGCCATGCGCTACGGCAATCCTTCGATCCGCTCGAAACTGGAATCACTGAAAAACCAGGGCTGCGACCGCATCCTGCTCCTGCCTTTGTATCCGCAGTACTCCGCGAGCACCACCGCAACTGTTTTTCAGGAAGCTTTTGCCGCCATCGGCAGGATGCGCAACCAGCCGGCGATTCGCACGGTCAAACATTTCCACGATGACGAGGCCTACATCAAGGCATCGGCACAGGCGATCCAGGACTACTGGTTCAAACACGGTCGCGGCGACCATCTGGTGCTCAGCTTTCACGGCGTGCCGCGGCGCACGCTGGACCTTGGCGATCCCTATCACTGCGAATGCCTGAAAACCGGGCGCCTGATCGCTGAACAGATCGGCCTCAAGCCCGATTTTTATTCCGTCACCTTCCAGTCGCGTTTCGGCCGCGCCGAGTGGCTGAAGCCCTACACCGCGGAAGTCATCAAAGGTCTGGCCAAAAAGAAAATCCCCCGCGTCGACGTGGCCTGCCCCGGTTTTGTCAGCGACTGCCTGGAAACGCTGGAAGAAATCGCCATTGAAGCCAAAGGCGACTTCCTCACCCACGGCGGCAAGGAACTGCACTACATTCCCTGCCTCAATGAACGTGACGATTGGATGCACGCACTGACCGACATCGCACTAAAAAACCTGCTCGGCTGGAACAACACGGCGACTGTGGAAAACCTGCAGGCGGCAAAACAGCGCGCATTACAACTCGGCGCCAAACAGTAATCCTGAAAATAAATAAAACAAATACTTAAATGTCAAAACCGGAGCGCCGCAATCAATAGCTCCTTGGATTTCAGGTTTTCAAGATCCTGCACGGTGTCCCGCCCCTCCCACAGCTTTCGGCATCCGGCCGGTAGCGGCCAACGGCTCAAATTTCGCAGACAGCCGCGCAGTCGTGAGCGGCATTTCCGGCGATCCCGGACGATGCAGCGTTTCCTGGGCCTGACTGCCTGTGGCGCTTGAAACCGTAACCCGGGTGGCATAACGAAACGCATTGCCCATCGCATCAAATGCAGGGGCAACGCTCACTGCAATGCGGCTCATGAATGCCAGGAGCGCGGATCCTGCGGCTTCGATTCTTCAAGCTGCACCAGCGCAGTCGCGCCGGGTATTCCTGCTAACTTATTGATGGCTTTCACAACGCCGATATCCCGGCCTGCTTGACCACCGGACGCCATTTATTCTGTTCCTCTTCAAGAAAACGCAGGAAAGCCTGCGGGGTTTCCGGCGACGGCAGGGAACTGTCGTGGGCGAGCAAATCCGCCAACTGCTGGGATTTCAGTTCCTCGATAAGCCCGGCATACAGCCGGTCGAATACCGGCTTGGGCGTACCTGAACGTACCGCGAGACCATTCCAGATCAGATGTTCGTAGCCGCGCACCCCGGACTCGTTGATCGTGGGCGTTCCCGGAAGCAGCGGCCAGCGCTTGGCTGTTGTCACCGCAACCAGCCGCAGGCGTCCGGCCTTGATGTGCGGTAGAGAGGACGTGGGGTTGTTGAATGCAACCTGCGTCTCGCCGCTCAAAACCGAAGTCGTTGCAAAAGCACTGCCCTTGTACGGGATGTGCAGCAACTTGACCTTGGCCAGCAGATTGAACAGTTCGCCGCCGAGATGAGATCCGCCTCCCGGGCCTGACGAACCAAAGGTGATTTCACCGGGACGGGCTTTCGCCAGCGCCACCAGGTCCATCACCTTGTGCACAGGCAGCGACGGATGAACGATCAGCCCGCCCGGTGAAATGCCGATGCGGCTCAGCGGCGCAAAATCGCGCAGGGTGTCGAATGGCAGCTTGGGCTGAAGTAACGGCGCCATGCTGACATTGGTGCTGAACAGGTACAAGGTATATCCGTCTGCGGGAAGGCCAAGAACCACTTGTGTCGCAATGACCGAACCGCCGCCCGGTCGATTGTCGACGACCACCTGCTGACCAAAGCGTTTGCTGAGGCCGGCCGCGACCACACGTGCAGCAGCGTCATTGCCGCCGCCAGGCGCCAGCGGAACGATCAGTCGCAGCGAACGCTCGGGAAAAGTCTGTGACCAGGCCGGTTGGGCGGCCAGCACACAGCAGCCCAGTGCAAAAGCAGTCGTGAGTTTCACAATGTCAGATTGCACGGCTGCGTCCTCCGTCAACATTGATCGCACAACCGCTGATCATCGCCGCTCGCGCCGAAGCCAGGAATACGGTCAGGTCGGCAACATCCTCGGGTTTGACTACACGCCCCATCGGCACGTCGGCCGTCAGTTCCTTCTCGGCCTCGGCGATGGAAATATTTTTTTCCTTGGCGCGGATGCTCACCAGTTCGGTCCAGCGACCGGTATCCGTGGAACCCGGACAGATCGCATTCACGGTAATGCCGGCCGGTCCGAATTCGTTGGCCATGGCCTTGGTAATGCTCAACGTGCCGAGATTGATCGGGCCGGACATGACCTGCACGCCGTGTGGCTCGCGTCCGCGGGTACCGGACATATGAATCACACGGCCCTGATCGGATTTTTTCAGGTACGGCATGGTTTCGCGGGTCATGCGAATCAACCCCAGCGGCTTCACGGCAAAATATTCTTCCCAGAGATGGTCGGGAATGTCGGCGAGACGGCCGCGATAGGCGCCGCCGGCGCAGTTGACCAGGATATCCACGCTGCCGAGCGCCTCAATCGCCTTGCCGACCGCGGGTTTGATCGCAGCAGCATCAGCCACATCCAGTTCAACGACCGCAATGCGCAAGGCGGGATGCTTCGCGCGCAATTCGGCGGCCACGGCATTGCAACGCGCCATATCGCGCCCGAACAAGCCGAGGTTGACCCCCTGCGCCGCCAGCGCGATGGCGATTGAACGGCCGATACCGCGGCTCGCGCCGGTAATAAATGCGGTGCGCCCTGCAAGATTCAGATCCATTGCTGCTCCTCAAGTTGATGCTGTTGCCCGATGATTGGGTTTGTAACGGGTTGGTCCAGCGGCGATGCGCCATAAGGCCCGGGCAACACTGCACAAACCCGACCCGTCGCACTGAATATGCCGCGAATATAACAAGCACTCACGGTTGGACGTAAAGCTAAAATATTGATGCGCCTGCCCAATGGATTGTCATGCCGCCCTGCGTATGGCGTTCAGCCTGCCGCCAGATCGCCGGCTCGCTGCGTTTGCCCGGGCCTGTTCCGCGCGGTATCCAGTCATTTAAATCCC
>JBIIZE010000234.1:0-4182 GCA_044346435.1 Burkholderiales bacterium | reverse complement strand
GAGGCCTTCCAGTGTTTCCTTGATTGCTTTCGGCTGGCCGGGCAGGTTGATGATCAGTGCGCCGCTCTTCGGCTCCAGGTTGGTGCGGCGAAAGCGGATCACGGCAACCTGCCGCGACAGGATTGCTGTCGGTACGAATTTGAGACTGACCTGGCGCATCTGCTCGCCGAAGCCCGGCATCTCCTTGTCGCCGACTGCCAGCGTGGCTTCGGGGGTGACATCGCGCAATGCCGGGCCAGTGCCGCCGGTGGTCAGCACCAGATGGCAGCCTTCCGTGTCGACCAGTTCTTTCAGCGTGGCCTCGATCACCGGGCGCTCGTCGGGAATCAGCCGGTTGACGGTGCGCCATTGCGGCGCGCTGAGGGCCTGCCGGAACCAGTCCTCCAGCGCGGGAATGCCTTCGTCCCTGTAGACGCCTTGCGAGGCGCGATCACTGATCGATACCAGACCGATGATGAGTTGTTCTGTGGAATTCGACATGGCGCGGATTATATCGGGGCTGGATTACGGGGATTTATTCAGTTGGCGTGTCGGCGGCGGCACTTGCGCGGTTCTGCTCCTCGACCAGAGTGCGGATCATCTGGAACAGCGCGCGGTAGTGTTTGGGCGGTTTGGCGCGGGCGCGTTCTTCCGCGGTATTGCGGATCAGCGTGCGCAGCTGCTGGCTGTCGGCCCCGGGGTAGGCGGCGATGAATTCGGACACCGATTGCGGGTCGGCGAGCAGGCGCTCGCGCCAGCGTTCAATATGGTGAAGCTGTGCGGTCTTTTCGGCGGACACCGACAGAAAGCCGTCGAGCTTGCTGCGGATCGGCGCCGGGTCGTCGATCTGGCGCATCAGCTTGCCGATGTACTGCACCTGACGGCGCCGCGCCTCGTTGTGTTTCATGCCGCGGGCTTCCCGCACCGCATCGCGCAGGCTTTCCGGCAGATCAATGGTGGCCAGCTGCTGTTCGTTGAGCTCGGTCAGCTCGGCGCCGATGTCCTGCAGGGCGTCCATATCGCGTTTGCGCTGGCTCTTGCTGGGCAGGTCGTCGTATTCGGGGGTGTCTTCCATGGGGAATGCAGGGGGAATGCTGAATTTGAAGCTGTTATGATAACGCCCTTCCTGCAGGGCCGGTCCCTGCATTCCGCAAAAATCATGGCCTCCAATCCGTTTTCCTATACCGACGACACGCTCAAACAGCTGGTGACTGACGCGCTGTCCCATGCCAAGTCCCGCGGTGCAACCGCCGCTGACGCCGAAGTCAGCGAAGGTTTCGGTCAGACCGTCACCGTGCGCCAGCGCGAAGTCGAAACCATCGAATACAACCGCGACAAGGGCATCGGCGTCACCGTCTACATCGGCAAGCAGCGCGGCCACGCCTCCAGCTCGGATCTGTCGCCGCAGGCACTGCGCGACACGGTGGATGCCGCGCTGGCGATTGCGCGCTACACCGCGACCGACGACTGCGCCGGTCTGGCTGATCCGGAGCGTCTCGCGCGCGAATTTCCCGATCTCGACCTGATTCATCCCTGGGACATGCCGGTCGAGCGTGCCATCGAAATGGCGCAGGCCTGCGAAGCTGCAGGGTTTGCTGTCGACAAGAAAGTCAGCAATTCCGAAGGTGCGACGGTATCGACGCAGCAGTCACATTTCATCTACGGCAATACCAACGGTTTCCTCGCCGGTTATCCGAGTTCGCGCCACAGCATCTGGTGCGCGCTGATCGCCGGCAAGGGTGACGGCATGCAGCGCGACGACTGGTATGAAACCGTGCGCGATCCTGCGGATCTGCCTGCGCCGGAGAGTATCGGCCGCAAGGCCGGCGAGCGCGCCATTGCCCGACTGAAGGCGCGCAAGGTGCCGACCGAACAGGTGCCGGTGCTGTATGAGTCCGGCGTGGCAGCGAGCCTGATGGGACATTTTGTCTCCGCGGTGTCGGGCGGCAGCCTGTATCGCAAATCGTCCTTCCTGCTCGACAGTCTCGGCAAGCCGGTGTTTTCACCGAATGTGCAGATGACCGATCTGCCGCTGATTCCGAAAGGGCTCGCCAGCGGGGCTTTCGATGAAGAGGGTGTGGCCACGCAGGCGCGCGACATCGTCAAGGACGGTGTGGTGCAGGGTTATTTCCTCGCCAGCTATTCCGCGCGCAAGCTCGGCATGCAGACCACCGGCAATGCCGGCGGCAACCACAACCTGATCATGAAAGACACCGGCGAGGATTTTGCGGCGCTGCTGAAAAAAATGGGTCGTGGTCTGCTGGTCACCGAACTGATGGGGCAGGGTGTCAATGCCGTTACCGGCGACTATTCGCGCGGTGCCGCCGGTTTCTGGGTGGAGGACGGTGCGATCGTCTATCCGGTGCAGGAAATCACCATCGCCGGCAATCTGAAAACCATGTTCAAAAACATCGTCGCCATCGGCAATGATGTGTCGCGGCGCAGTTCGCGGCAGTGCGGTTCGGTGCTGGTCGAGGGCATGACCCTCGCCGGCACCTGATTCCAGATCGTCAAGCGCATTACGCAGGGAGGGTTATGCAGCGTCGTTCATTCCTGAAAAAAGCAGGCATCGGCCTCGCGGCTGGCACGGTGGCCGCTCCGGCGATTGTGCAGGCGCAGCCGGTGATCCAGTGGCGGCTCGCGTCCAGCTTTCCGAAAAATCTCGATACCCTGTATGGCGCCGCCGAGATCCTGTCGAAGCGTGTGTCCGAAGGTACCGACGGCAAATTCCAGATCCGCGTGTTTTCTGCCGGTGAAATCGTGCCTGGCCTGCAGGTGCTCGATGCCGTGCAGAACGGCACCGTACAGTGCGGCCACACCGCGCCGTATTACTACATCGGCAAGGACCCGGCGTTTGCTTTTGCCACCGCATTGCCTTTCGGTCTCAACGCGCGCCAGCAGAATGCCTGGATGTATTACGGCGGCGGCCTGCAGGCTGTGGCGGATCTGTTCAAGGATTACGGCTGTGTGCAGTTCCCCACCGGCAACACCGGTGTGCAGATGGGCGGCTGGTACCGCAAGGAAATCAAATCCCTTGCCGACCTGAAGGGCCTGAAAATGCGTGTCAGCGGCCTCGCCGGGCAGGTGCTGGCGAAACTCGGCGTGGTCGGCCAGCAGATCGCCGGCGGCGAAATTTATCAGGCCCTCGAAAGGGGCACGATTGATGCGGCTGAGTGGGTCGGTCCGTACGACGACGAGAAGATCGGCATTCAGAAAGTCGCCAAGTACTACTACTACCCCGGTTGGTGGGAAGGCGGGCCGCAGTTGTCCACCGTGGTCAATCTGAAGCAGTGGGAATCACTGCCGAAGGCGTACAAGTCAATTTTCGAATCGGCCTGCGCCGAAGCCAATGTGCACATGCTCGCGAGTTACGACGCAAAAAATCCGGAAGCACTGAAGCGTCTGGTCGGCAGCGGCGCGCAATTGCGCCAGTTTCCCAAGCCGATCATGGAGGCCGCGCAAAAAGCCGCCTTCGAAATTTACGACGAGGCCGCCGCAAAAAGCCCGCACTTCAGGCGCATCTACAGTCAGTGGCTGAAATTCCGCGCCGATCAGTTCCTGTGGTTCCGCGTTGCCGAGATGAGTTACGACAATTTCACATTCAACAGCGCGTCGCGGCCGACGGCGAAGTAAGCGGGGCGGTTTCAGCGCCCTGAACGTCGTCCGTGACGGCGCATGTTTTTGCGCGGCTGATGAACCGCAGTCATCACATCCGGTCATCGCGGCATGAACGGCGTCCAATTCGGATATCAAAGCAGTCAAAGCAGAAACCAGTAACCGCGTGCGCCCCATCTATCTGACCCTGGCACTGACGTTTTTCAATTTCACCGGCAATAATTCGATGCGGGTGTTGCTGACGCTGTACGCACTCCACCTTGGTGCATCGGCGACGTCTGTCGGGATCATCGGCGGTCTGCTGTTTGTGTTTCCGGTGCTGCTGTCATGGGTTGTCGGCGGGCTCGCCGACCGCAAGGCCGCGCGCAAGCTGCTGCTCTTTGCTGCGACCTGTGCGGCGGCGTCATTGCTGCTGATGTATTTTTTTCCGTCATTGCCGGTGTTTTATGCCGCCGCCGCTCTGAACGGACTGGCGCTGTCGTTTTTCCATGTCACCCTGCAGAATCTGGTCGGCAATCTCAGCAAGCCGGAAGAACGCGCACGCAATTTCGCCAACTTCAGCATGATCGGCGCGACTACCAGTTTTTT
>JBIIZE010000353.1:0-3064 GCA_044346435.1 Burkholderiales bacterium | reverse complement strand
ACGCCGCGTGACAAAAATCTCAGCTCCATACCAGGCAAGCAGAAACAGCAGCACGGTCACCGCCAATATGGCAATGACTGTCTGCTGCAGCGCGCGGTCCGCGTCGGCGTAAATATTCCGGTCAGGCGTACTGACCAGGACATGTATTGCAAACTTGCCGTCAGGGTTGATGCCGGCGCTGTCAAAGGCGTACATCCGGTTTTCGCCATCCAGATCCTTTTCAGAAAACAGTCCGCTTTTCTGGAGGAGCAGTTTTTCAAAAACCCTGGCGTTCGGCAGCTTTTCACCGATCCGCGCACCGAACTGCGGAAACTGCGCGAGCACAACCCCGTTGAAATCAACAATCGTCACAACACGTCCGGTGTTTTTGCCGGCCCCGACCTGACGCAGTTCGACCTGCTCCTCAAAAGTGCCCAGATTAAGAGCGGCATAGGCCACAGCGATCACCTTTCGCTCTTCATCGACAATGGGGTAAGCCAGATTGATCGACGGCAACCCTGTGGCACGGCCAACTTGATAGCCACCGACGACAAACTTGCCACTCGTATAAGCCTGTTGAAAATAATCGCGGTCCAGCAGGTTGATCTTGAGGTCGGCAGCGCTGGTTGTCGCATTGCAGTAGATGTCGCCGTTGGGCAGCACCAGACCCATCGTGCGGTATAAACCCTGGACCTGCGCCATGACCTTGCGAAAATGGTCGCCGCACTGCGCTCGGCTGCGCAGCAGATTTTGGACATCAGCGGTAATTGCAAACAGCAACTGGCTGGCACCCGCGATCATCTGCTCGGGCCGCCGCGCCGTGAGGCTGGCGATCAATTGCAGATGCTGCTTTTCCGCGGCCTCGGCCGCCTCGCGCTGCTGCAGGCCGTTATAAATCGTCAGCCCCAGAATCGGCAACGCCGACAGGACAACCAGCAGTGTGATGCGCAGGCGGGCGCTGAGATTTTTCAACATGAAGTGAATGGCGGGCAAGGCATGTCTGCCGACCCCCTATGCCGGCGTCGCCAGACTAACAATCGATACCCGGTCCGTCCAGCAAGCGGCCATGGAATTTTGATTTGCATCAATAACCCCCGGTTAACCGGTCACGCCTGAAGTTTGTCGCGGATCCAGCGGGGTCAGATGCGCCAGTCCCAGCAAGGACTCCAGCCATGCGCCATGACCGATCAGGGCCGCCTCGCCCTGGGGTCGTCCGATCACCTGCAGCCCCAGAGGCAATCCACCCGTTGTAAAACCACCGGGAATGGCCAGTACCGGGCAGGCGGTCATGGTGACCGCGTAGGTCAGCACCAGCCAACCCATATACCCGGCGAGAGACACCCCGCTCCAGCTTTCGGGATACCGTAAATCAACGGCAAATGGCGGGCACAAGGTGGCCGGGCAGATCAGCGCGTCGTATTGCTCAAAAAACGCTGCGGCGCGACGGATGATTTCACCTTGCGCTATTTCCGCAGCCACCACGTCAGTCAGTTTGAGGCCCAGACCGAATTCGACGTTCTCGACCACTTCAGGTTTGAGGACATCGCGGTGTTGCGCAAGCAAGGGCGCGATGCGCGCGATATAAACGGCACCGCGCAATTTGAGAAAATGATCACCCGCATCACCGAGGTCGGGATGGGCTTCAACCACCTCGACACCTTCTGCCGCCAGTTTTTCAGCGACCTTTGCAATACAGGCGCGTATTTCACGATCCACCACCGGCGCAATACCAAGGTCGGCACTGATTGCCACACGGCGCGGGCGCTCCGGCCGGGCCGCACATTGCGCAAACGACGGCAGCGGCTCATGCGGTGACAACGGGTCACGCGCATCAAATCCCGCTTCGGCATCAAACATCAAGGCAACGTCGGCTACCGTGCGCGCCATCGGACCTTCAACCGAGAGCGGATTAAAAGGCTGCTTCTGCATTCGCGCGACGCGGCCCGGACTCGGCCGCAATCCACTGACCGAGCAAAACGCCGCAGGCGTGCGGATGCTCCCGCCGAAATCGTTGCCGGTGGCCAGCCACACCTGCCCCGCCGCCAGTGCCGCCGCGCTGCCGCCGGAAGAACCGCTGGCGCTCATCCGCACATCCCAGGGATTGCGTGTCGCACCAAACACATCATTGAAGGTATTGCCGCCGGCGGCGAACTCCGGCAGGTTGGTCTTGCCGACAACAATCGCGCCGTGCGCTTCCAGCCGCTGCACCACCGGATCGGAACCGGGCGCAATGCGGTTTTCGTAAATACGCGAACCCGAGGTGCAGCGCACGCCTTCAACATCGGTGTTGTCCTTCACCGCGATCGGCAGGCCGTGCAGAAATCCGGCCGGGCGACCGGAACGCGAACCGCTCATCAACTGCCGTGCGCGTTCACGTGCGCGATCAAAACACAATGTCACCATCGCATTGATCTGCGGATTGGTTTGGGCAATGCGTTCTTCAGCAGCATCCAGCAGTTCCAGCGGCGAGACCTCGCCGCTGGCCAGTTTGGCCACCGCTTCGGTCGCAGTCCATTTTATGAATTCGTGCATGATCCTCCGCGGCTGCCGCGTCATTATTTGTCGATCAGTATAGCGGCCGGAACCGCGGCGGACGTGATAGGCTTTCGCTCCCCGCATTTCCTATAAAAACAGTCCAGGAAGCCACACCCATGACGGCCAAATCCGCCACCCGCCCGCTGATGCAGACCGGCGCGCAAATTCTTGTCGATTCACTGATCACCCACGGCGCCAATCTCGGCTTCGGTGTGCCCGGTGAATCCTATCTGGCGGTGCTCGACGCCATCCACGAGCGCAGCGATGAATTCAAATTCATCATCTGCCGTCAGGAAGGCGGCGTCACCAATATGGCCGACGCTTACGGCAAACTCACCGGACAGCCGGGCATCGCCTTCGTCACACGCGGACCGGGCGCCACCAACGCCTCAATCGGCGTGCACACCGCATTCCAGGATTCGACACCGATGATCCTGTTCATCGGCCAGGTCGGTAACGATGTCGTTGAACGCGAAGCCTTCCAGGAAATCGATTTCCGCCGCATGTTCGGACCGATGTGCAAATGGGTCGCGCAGATCGACCGCGCCGA
>JBIIZE010000206.1:0-4542 GCA_044346435.1 Burkholderiales bacterium | reverse complement strand
ACCGCCGGAATGCCTTCCTGGCGGCGCTTGCGATGGCCGAGCGGGTAGTTCACTTCAGACAGCGGCGTTTTGCTGCCGTCCTTGAAAAACACCTGGATCGAGTTGGCATTGGTACGCTTGGCCGGATCGTGGTACTCGCGCTCATAGCGTTCGTATTCCGTCAGGCGGATTTTCGCGCGCAGCTTGTCGATGCGCGGATCGGCGGCAATCTCGTCCTCGTAATGTTTGGCCGTCATGTCGCCGAAGATCAGGCCGATGGCCATCATGTACTGCATGCAGTGATCGCGGTCGGCGAAGTTGGCCAGCGGACCGGTCTTGTCGAGAATCACCATGGTCGAATTGTGGCCGCGCGCTTCGATGTACTTGATGTCATCGAGCCGGTCTTTCACCAGCGGATGCAGCTTGATCGCCGCTTCAACGCCGGTCTGGCCGTGAAACGCAGTCGGATAGGGAATCTTGAACAGCGTGTTTTCGATGACATAGCTGCCCAGTGGTCGCTGGAACTTGAAGGGTTTGCCGTCGAACAGCACATCGTAGAAGCCCCACTTCGGCGCCGTGAGTGCCGAGGGATAGCCCATCTCGCCCTTTTTGGCCATCAGCGACAGCCACACGCCGCGTGCCGACGCATCACCGGCCGCCCAGGACTTGCGCGCGCCGGTGTTCGGCTTGCGGCGATAAGTGGCCAGCGCATGGCCGTCGACCCAGGCATTGGACAATGCGTTGATCACTTCATCGCGCGTGCAACCGATCAGCTGTGATACTGCTGCGGTGGTCGCGATCTTGACCAGGATGGTGTGATCCAGACCGGCGGCGGTGAATCCGTTTTCCAGCGCCAGACCACCCTGCACTTCATAGGCCTTGATGATGGCCGACAGCACGTCTTTCATGGTCAATGGCGCCTTGCCCGCGGCCTGACGCGTGCGCGACAGCCAGTCGGCGGTCATCAGGATGGCGCCGATGTTGTCGGAGGGATGGATCACCGTACGGCCGTAGAAGGCGTCATTAAAATCCAGCCAGCGGATCAGCGCACCGGCATTAAAAGCGGCCGTCACCGGATCGAGCACATAACTGGTGCCGGGCACGCGCGCGCCGTTGGGCACGATGGTGCCGGGAACGACAGGCCCCAGCAGCTTGGTGCAGTCCGGATACGCCAGCGCTTCGAACGCGCAGGCAAGGCTGTCGATCAGCGTCAGCCGCGCAGTTTCAAACGCCAGCTTGCCCGTCGGTTTGTAGCCATGCGCATAGTTGGCGAGGTCAACGATGACCTTGTCGAAGGGCGGACGTTTGTTGGTGACTGCAGCCATTCAATAACTCCTTGATTAAAATATAAATTACTCGGCCTTGATGCCGGCGGTCTTGACCAGCTGGCCCCACTTCGCCGCCTCGGCCTTCAGATACTGTGCAAACTCCGCCGGCGAATCACCGATGGGTTCAAGGCCGGCGGCCTGCATGCGTTCTGAAATCGCGGATTCCTTCAGTGTTGCGGTGATATCCCGGTGCAGCCGGTCCACCACGCTGCGCGGCACGCCGGTCGGCGCCACCACGCCGTTCCAGTTGTTGGCTTCATAACCTTTGACCCCGGCCTCGGAGATCGTCGGCATTTCCGGGAACAGCGGTGAACGTTTGGCCTTGCCGACCCCCAGACCGCGCAGTTTGCCGGCGCGGATATGCGGTTGCGCCGTCGTCAGATTCGCCATCATCAGATTCAGCCGTCCGCCAACCAGATCGGCTACCGCCGGCGCTCCGCCTTTATATGGCACATGCAGTGCCTCTGCGCCCGCCATGTTGAGAAACAGCGCCATCGCCAGATGTCCCGCCCCGCCGACGCCGCTCGAGCCATAGCTGTATTTGCCGGGATTCGCCTTCAGCAATGTGACCAGTTCGCGCACATTGTTTGCAGTCATTGAAGGGTGCACGACCAGCAGATTGCTCGAGCCCGCGATGTTGGTCACCGCGACAAAATCACGTTCTACGGAATAAGACACCTTGCCGTATAGCGCCGGGTTGACGGCCAGCGGCGGTGTTGCCATCAGCAGGACATACCCATCCGCCGTGGCGCGTTGCACGATTTCGGTGCCGATCAAAGTGCCGGCACCGGTGCGGTTGTCGACAACAATCTGCTGACCCAGCTTTTCGCTGAGCCGCGCGCCGATGATACGGGCCACAGTATCCGTGGAACCGCCAGCAGCATAGGGAACCACCAGGCGAACGGGTCGTTGCGGATAGTCGGCAGCCTGCGCGGTTGCCGTGCACACAAACAGGATTGCTGAAACAAAACGAAACATCGACATCATGCTGCTCCTTGCGAATCGCGGGTAGTCCTCCATCGATGCTGCTTTATTGTTTTGGAAAACAAAACCACCTTATTCGCTGCCCGGCTTGCCCCCGAGGGCCATGCGTGGCATTTCAAAGCGGTCGGTGACCCGGCAATACCCGCCTTTTCCGGCGAGGCGGCCAATGGGATTCACGGCGCCAACATCCACGTGGAAACGCTCATTGACTATGCCCTCGTGGTAATGAAAAAAAACAACTTCGCCGAACACCACGTGATAGGGCTTGCGACCGAGTGAAACGATCTGCATCAGCTTGCATTCCATCGCCACCGGCGCTTCGGCGATGCGTGGCGGTTTCACTTTGCGTGAAGGCACGGCAGTGAATCCCGCCTTTTCCATTTCATTGACGCCGAACGGGTAATCGACGGCGCAGACGTTCATTTTTTCCTTGATCGCGTCGCTGACGATATGGACCACGAATTCCGGCGTCTCGCGAATGTTGCGCACGGTGTCCTTGTCCTTCCCGGAGCGATCACCGACTGAAAACATCAGCATTGCCGGATCCGAGCCGACGGCATTGAAAAAACTGAAGGGCGCGGCGTTGGGACCGTCCGGACCGAGCGTAGTCACCAGCGCTATCGGCCTTGGCGTCACGCTGCCAACCATCAACTTGTACTGATCCTGCCAGGACACCTGGCTCGCATCGATTTCTGTCATGTTTTATTCGCCGCAGGGAAAAGTGATGATGATTCTATCAGGGCACCCGCAGCCGGACGGCACATTCCACATGATGTGGTCACAGCGCAGGCCTGCGGCAAACCAAACATTACTGCAATGGCAGCAAGCCCTGGCGAATCAAACCCGAGTAGCGCTCGACATCGCTGCGCAAAGTCTGCGCCAGAACCTCCGGGGTGCTGCCGGCGACCGCAAATCCCAGCGGCGCATATTGCTGCCGCAGACCGGCATCATCAAGCGCTCTCCGCAGTTCGGCTTGCAGCCGGGTGATCACTGATTGCGGTGTTCCCGCCGGCGCCAACAATCCATACCAGTTCTCCAAGACCAGCCCGGGATAAAACTGCTTCATTGCCGGCGTGCCGTCGAGGAGCGGCACCGGTTCTGCCGCAGTAACCGCCAGCGCCCGCAGTCGCTGCGACCTCAAAAGTGGCAAGGCCACCGGCACTGCGGCAAACAAGGCATCGAACCGGCCTTGCACCAGCGAATGCATCGCCGGACCGCCACCGTTGAACAACACCATCTCCGGGCGCAAACCCGCGGCGCGCGAAAACAGCGAGAGTGCGACATGGCTGAGGCTTCCGGCAGTATTGCCGCCCATGCGAACCGGCGGTCGCGCCCGTTTCGCCAGCGCCACAAGTTCGGAAACGCTTTTTGCCGGCACGCCCGGGTGAACCGCCAGCACCAGCGGCGTGGTGGCGACCAGACTCACGGGTGCAAAATCCGACAACACATCAAATGGCATCTGTTCGGGCAGCCACGCCACGTTGACGGCCAATGCAGTGGAAGCCAGCAGCAAGGTGTGTCCATCCGCCGGCGCACGCGCTACCGCAGCGCTGCCGATCACGCCGCCGGCACCGGCGCGATGATCAACCATTACCTGCTGTCCCAGATGCTCGCGCATTACCGGCGCCAGCATCAGCGCCTGCAGGCTGAGACCACCCTCGGCGGAGGCCGGCACCACCAGTCGCAGCGGCTGTGAGGGGAATCTTGTGGTTTCAGCCGCCTGCGCGAACTGCATCCACAAGAGCCCGATCAGACTGGTCCAGACACCCCATTTGACCCGGGAAAAATACATATCCATCTGATTTTATTTGCCTAATTAAGCGCGAATATCACTTTCAGCCAAACCTGTGCAACCTGGAGTGACCCAATTAAAACGCCCGCACGAGGCGGGCGTTTTTTTGGCACGGAATGACCAGACTTGCGACTAATCAGTCAGCAACGACCTTGGCTGCATTGATGACCTTGGTGTATTTCACCGCTTCGCGCTTGAAGTACGCCGCGAGTTCTTCCGGCGTGCTGCCTACGGGTTCGCCACCTTCCTTGCGGATGAAATCATTGAGATCCTGCGCCTTGAGCGCCTTGAGGATCTCGCCATTCAGCTTGGCGATGATGTCCTTGGATGTGCCCTTCGCATAGAACATCGCGTACCAGTTGTCAGCCTCAAACTCGGGGAACATCGAAGTCATCGTCGGCAGGTCCGGGACGGCGGAGGATTTTTTCGATGTGGTCACCGCGATCGTCCGCACCTTGC
>JBIIZE010000360.1:0-3018 GCA_044346435.1 Burkholderiales bacterium | reverse complement strand
GCTTTGTCGACATATTCGTCGGCAATGACGGGAATCGTTCGTCCTGTCAGCGGCAGGATGACCTGACGACCGACCAGGCTGCGGTAACGCTCGTCTTCGGGATGCACGGCAACTGCGGCATCGCCAAGCATGGTTTCCGGGCGTGTGGTCGCCACCGTCAGATGGCCGCTGCCGTCGGCGAGCGGATAACGGATCTGCCACAGCTTGCCGTCTTCTTCTTCCGATTGCACCTCAAGGTCTGAAATCACCGTATGCAGCACCGGGTCCCAGTTCGACAGGCGAACGCCGCGGTAAATCAGCCCGTCCCGGTACAGTTTGACGAAAGTGTGCGTGACCAGTTTCGCCAGCGGTTCGTCCATCGTGAATCGTTCGCGCTCCCAGTCGCAGGAGGCGCCAAGGCGGCGCATCTGGCGTGTGATGGTCGAGCCGGACTGTTCCTTCCACTCCCAGACCCGTTTGATGAATTCGTCGCGTCCCAGCGCGTTGCGTGATTCGCCTTTTTGTTCCAGTTGACGCGTCACCACCATTTCGGTGGCGATGCCCGCATGATCGGTGCCGGGTTGCCAAAGTGTGTTGCTGCCGTTCATCCGGTGATAACGCGTCAGCCCGTCCATGATGGTCTGGTTGAACGCGTGGCCCATGTGCAGCACGCCGGTCACATTCGGCGGCGGCAACTGGATGCAGTAGGCGTCTTTTTTCTCCGGGTCTGCACCGGCCTTGAAGTAGCCGTTTTTTTCCCAGGTCGGATACCAGCGCGACTCAATGGCCGCGGGTTCAAAGCTTTTCGGAAGTTCCATGTGTGATGCCGGGGGAGGGGGCGCTGAAGAGGGCGGCATTGTACCGGAGGGTTGCTCCACTACAGCGGCTGTCGCCGGCTGCAGCTGGATCTGTTTAAGCTGGGATTGCAGCGTTTCTGCAACCGAGCTGCGAACCATTTCAGCGATACCCGACTGCAGTTCGCTGGTGACGCGGCTCAGCGCCTGTTCGAGTGCTGCGCCGATTTCCGGCAGGTAACGGTCGCGCACCACGCCGGAGATCTGGTCATCGAGGCTGCGTTTCAGTTTCAGGTAGACCGCATGTTCAATATTCTGGGCCTGCACCCGGGAAACGATTTCACCGCCTTCCGGCTGCGTTGATGCTGCCTTCGGAGCGGGTTCCTGTTTTGGCAGAACCTCGCCTTCGAGCACAATGTCAGTCAGCACGGGGATATCGCTGCTGCTCCCCGACTGCGGGGAAGCCGGGGTTGCGGGTTTTTTGTGCCGTTGCAGCAGGGCGTCCGCCCGGTTCAGCACATCGCGCGCGTTGTCGTCTGGAGTGTTCGGGTCGGACATGGCGCTGAAGATTTATCCGGCACGCTGGGCGGAGAGATCGTGAGTGCGGATCTCGTAACCCCGGTCGCGATAGAACTTGTATCGTGCCCGCGCCTCGCTGCGGTCGGTGTCTTCTGCGCTGACGATTTCGGCCAGCCGCTGGAAACGGCTGAAGCAGGCCGGCCATTCGCTGTGCAGATTGATCAGCACTTCGTCGTGCACCGGATTCTCTCCGGAGGTGTCGATCAGCACCGGAGTTACCGGGGCCAGAGGATCTTCCAGCCGGCAATGAGGCATAAAGCCGGTGGCCGGGACACTCCAAAGCATACGGTCAAGACGCGATGCCGTTTCCCGGTCGGGACAGAACAGGGTGACACGCAGGCCAAGACTGCGTGCCTTGGCTGTCAGCTTGCAGGCTGTCTGGATCTTGTCCTCAACCTGCGTATAGAAGTCGATTTGCGTCATCGGCTGCCGGTGTTGTCAGCGTTTGCCTGCCCGATTCACCAGGAACTGGGTGAGCAGGGGTACCGGCCGTCCGGTCGAACCTTTGTCCTTGCCGGATTTCCATGCGGTGCCGGCAACATCCAGGTGCGCCCATTTGTATTTCTTGGTGAACCGCGACAGAAAACATGCCGCAGTTACCGCGCCTGCGGGTCGGCCGCCGATATTGGCGAAGTCGGCAAAATTGCTGCGCAGCTGATCCTGATATTCATCGTGCAGCGGCCAGGCGCCGTCGCCCGCGTGTTCGCCGGCCGCGAGAACTTCGCGGGCCAGCGGATCGTCGTTGGCAAAAAGGCCGCTGACGACATGCCCCAGCGCAATCACGCAGGCGCCGGTGAGTGTGGCAATGTCGATGACTGCGGCCGGATCGTAGCGCTCGGCATAGGTCAGTGCGTCGCAGAGGATCAGCCTGCCCTCGGCATCGGTGTTGAGAATTTCCACTGTCTGTCCGGACATGCTGGTGACGATGTCGCCAGGTTTGGTCGCGCGTCCGCCCGGCATGTTTTCGGTGGCGGGAATGATGCCGATGACGTTCACCGGCAGTTTTATTTCGGCGACCGCCTTGAGGGTGCCCAGTACGCTGCCGGCGCCGCTCATGTCGTATTTCATTTCATCCATTTCCGGCGCCGGTTTCAGTGAAATGCCGCCGGTGTCGAAAGTCACGCCTTTGCCGACCAGCACAACCGGTTTCTGGGTTTTGGGGCCGGCACGGTATTCGAGAACGATCAGTTTCGGCGGTTGGCTGCTTCCAGCGGCGACGGAGAGCAGCGTGTTCATGCCTAGTTTTTCCATGTCGGCACGTTCAAGTACTTGCACCTTGAAACGGTAATGTTTGGCCAGCTTGCGTGCCTGTTCGGCGAGGTAGGCAGGCGTGCAGACGTTGCCCGGAAGATTGCCCAGGTCCCGGGCGAGGCTGATGCCATGAGCCAGCGCGAGGCCCTGGGAGAGACCGCGTGCGGCCCGCTTTTCGTCGTTTTTGGCGACTGCCAGCACGATCCGGCGCAACACGGAGGTGTCCTTTGTCGGCGTACTTTTCATTTGTTCGAACCGGTAGGTGGCTTCCCTTGCTGCTCGCGCGGTCTGCATGACGCGCCATTCGATGTCACGACGTCCGACCGGAAGTTCGGTGACATGCAGTTCCGCGTCAGCACTTCCAGTACGCGCCAGCACTTCGATGGTGGTGGTGATGCAGCGGCGGAACTGTTTT